>JAFGTU010000100.1 GCA_016933985.1 Sedimentisphaerales bacterium
AGCGAATACCCCCAGCCGTTCATTCGCCACCAGTACCACCGCAGGACATTGGGCATTACCACCCCGGCCCCGAGCGCCATCATCATCCAATTCCATATCGTCGCAATCGACCCGGCCTGGAACCCGATGGCGATGCCGACGAGCACCAGCCCGAGAGTAGCCAGATAGCTGAACCGAACCGACTCCTTGTCGCCGGCGTCCGGGCGAAAGTAGGGCTGCCAGATGTCCCTGACTATAAACGATGCCCCGCTGTTGACCGTCGAGCTGAAGGTGGACATGAACGCCGCCAGCAGCCCGGCCACCACGATGCCCCTGTAACCGGCGGGCAGAAATTTGACCAGAACAATCGGCATCACCTTCTCGGTGTCGTCAACCCCGGCGGCCCCGGTCAGGGCCAGCAGCACTATCCCTACCGCCATCGCCCAGCGAACAATCAGAAAGAAGCTCCAGGCCGCCCCCACCTTGGCCGCGTCGCGCGCATCGCGGGCCGCGAGAAACCGCTGGAAGTCGTACATCTGCGCCGGCCCGCCCGCGTTGAGCAGCAGGCCCTTGACGACCCACACGATCACGAACGCGCCGAAGAATTCCGAATGCGCATCGTTGATGGCGGCAAAATCCCTGACCCGCCAGGGCACTCGCAGCGAGGTCCAATCCGCCCCCAATCCGCCGAGCAGCTCAGGCGTAAGTTTCGACCAGGCGATGTACGCAATAAAGATACTGGCCAGAGTAAGGATCAGCGTCTGGATAACATCGGTTATGACGACGCTGTATAGCCCGCCGAGAATGACATAAAGCGTCGTTGCGCCGATGATCGCGACAGCCAGAACGTCAGCTTCGTGCGCCGTAACCATCGTTTGAATCCATCCAACAGTTGTATGATCGGCGAGAGATTCAAGCGGGATATAGACAGAGGCGAATTTGCCGATCCCTTGAAAGGCGTACCCAATGAAGCTGGCTAAGGTCAGCACCGCCATCAGCGCGTAAGCGGTCCGGGCCAGATTGCCCGCGCGGCCGCTGCCAAACCGGGTGTTCATCCATTCGGCAGCCGTCATCACGTTTGAGCGGCGGACCCATTTGCCCATGTAAGCCAGGAAAAACGCCCCCATCATAAAGCCCCACATCCAGTGGTGCCACATCGACTTCATCCCGAGAACGTAGAGAATCGAGATAATCCACATCGTCCCGGTAATATCGAAATTCGATACCGAGCCGCTCATCGCAAGAGCCAGCCAGTGGATGCTCTTGCCGCCGAGAAAGTAAGCCCTCAGGTCTTTTGACGCCCGCTTCTGATACCAGAACCCCAGACCTATCACAATGCAGAAGTACAGAACGATTATGCAGAAGTCTATCAAGGTCATATACGTCCCTGTGGCTTAACGGACATCGTTTGCCGCGTCAAACATCGCGCTGATATTCTCCGGCGGCACGTTTGCCAGAATATTGTGCACCTGATGAAAAACGAATCCGCCGCCGGGACTGAGGATTTTGACCTGCTCTTTGACGTGCTTGGCAATCTCCTGAGCAGTGCCGTTGGGCAGCATATTGCCCGTATCGCATCCGCCGCCCCAGAAGGTTAGATCCATGCCGAATTCCGCCTTTAGCTCGGCGGCGTCCATCCCGGCACAGCTTATCTGCACCGGGTTGATGGCGTCGAGCCCGGCCTCGATCAAATCGCCTAACAATTCACGAACACCGCCGCAGCAATGCAGCATCACCTTCACGTCCGCCAGCTCCTTAGCCCGGTTCCAGAGCAGCTTGTGACGCGGCTTGAAGAACTCCCGGTACATCGCAGGCGACATAATAGGCCCCGTCTGCATCCCCAGGTCGTCGCCGAAAAGAATGACGTCAATATGCTCACCAACGGCGGTGAGAAATTTGTCGAGATTCGCCATGTGAATCTCGACGAGCTTATCGAGAAACCGATGTGCCCGCTTGGGTTCGCCGGCCAGGATCATCATGAACTGGTCGTTGCGGTAGAGAAAGTTGCCGATCTCAAATAGGTTCCCGCCGAACAGGCCGATTATTGCCCTATCCGTATTCTCTCGCAACCGCCTCGCCCCCGCCGCGAGGGCCGTATTATCGACAGGCCCGGGTGGAGAGGCGATAGCGGTCCACATGCACTTTGCCAGCGTATCGGCAATCGTTTGCGGGTCGTCGCTTTCTTCGAGAAGGGGATAGTAGGTCTGCTCGAAATACAACGTGCCCTCCGGCATCTGGGCAAGGACCTTCCCTTCGCTCGAACGAATGACCCAGCGATTGCCGTCTCGCTCGATATTCGTCCAGGCAGGGACGAAGCAGGGCGTCCTGTCGGGCAGGGTCCACGGCGTCCAGGACCCTTCATCCTGCGCGAAGCCTCGGCCCAGTTCAATCGTATCAACATTGAATCTCTCCAGCACGTCCTCATCGACAATCGCCAATTGCTGTATGACGTCATAAACACGGATGGGTTTGGCCGGCAGCCCCAGGTAGGCACGCAGCTTCGCGTACGCAATCGCTGCAATCCCCGAAGACCGATGCCCCGACAAATCAATCGGAACGCGGTCCGGCTCCCGGTGCTCCAATGCCGCCAATACTCGTTCTCTCGATGTCATCCAATGCTCCTATTCGCCAAGTGGGACTCGCAGCGTAACAAACTCATAAGGCGCCATCTTTATGGGCCCATCCACCTTCGATACCTCTTCTTCAGCCAGATTGCTGCACCAGATTATCTGGGGCGCGGGTTCAGACCACGTAATCTTAGCTTTCTCTGTTTGTTCGCCTGCATTGTACAGCCGGATTATCCGGGCCTTGCCGTCCTCGCTTGGCTTGAACGCTGTCACTATTATATCCGCAGGCTCGACACTGAATGTCGAAAGTTGAACCTCAGCCCTTTCGTCAACAGGCACAACTATCAACGGCTGGCTGCGCTCGACGCCGAATTTCGCCGCCCGCGCCGAATCGAATTTCTTGTGAGGCTGAATCGAATACCGGAAAACCGTCGGACCATCCTGGTAAGCCTTGTAATTCGTCTCCCAGTAGTTGTTCATCACGTAGGAGTACAGCGTCGTCGAAGGTTCGAGCTTCTCTATCCAGCCGACGGCCCCGCGCGGATCGTTGGTGATGGCGCCGACCTCTATCAGCGGGGCATCGACCACAGCCAGCGTTGCGCCGAATTCCGCATTGGAAATATCCACCCACCGCTGAACGGTGAAATAATTCTTGCACGCCCCGGCCAACTGGTCCATCTCAGGCCGAACCACGCCCCACGGAACATCCATCCGCATCACGCCGTCCGGCACATTGAAGGCATACGCTATGTGCACCCCCTCCTGCTGGTATATCTTCTCCTTATCGATTGTATTGATGATATCCACACGATCCAGACTCCCAATCAGCCGTACTTCGCGCATCAGCTCCCGGCAGCCCGGCGCATCGGAAGAAACCAGCAGCGAAGCAACCAGTGGCCCGGCCTCCTTGACACTGATTCTAACTGGCCCGTTGCGACGGGGCTCTTTCGGGTCTCTGCCTGCCACATAGAAGTAATCATTCAGCCCGGTCCCCGCTTTGTCGCCAACCAGGTCGATTGAAATGCCTGCACATTTGAGGCTTCCGATAGCGCCGCTTCTGCCGTCTATTGATACATCGAGCAGGGAATTAGAGAGCCCCGTGCCACGAACCACAGCATTCGCCTGCTTGAAGATTTGGCGAACAGAACCGGCTTCCAGAGCAAAACGCTTGGCGCTCATAGCTGGCACATCCTCAGCCAAGAAGGCCAGCTCGCTGGTCGAAAGCCGTTGCGACGGGACCGGTTCGCCGAGCGTATTCTTCACCGTATCGCCCGGCAGGCCCCAGTTCTCAGGCAGGACGACCAGATCGGTTTGCTGCCACGAGCAGGTGTTAAAGACATCAACCGTTGTGATCTTCTTGTCGTCGCTTCGATGCTTCGCTAATGAGTTGCTGAGCAGCTTTTGAGACTGAGCATCCGCATCGAGGGCGAAGGCCTGCTTGATATTCCATTGCGCCTTTGTGAAATCGCTGTCCGGCTGGCTTATGCTGCAATGCGCCCCCCACGTATGCTCGTCGTACAGGACAACGTTGCGCCAGGCTTGATAGAAATCCTCGGCCGGGTAGTCCGCCGGATTGAGCATTGCATAGAGCGCCTCCGCCTGAACAAGCCGCTCGGCCGCTTCACGGTTCAGCGCGGTCTCGCGCGCGGACGACCCGGCCCCGTCTTCCCAATACGGCGTAAAATCCCCGCGGGCCTTGGGTATTTCCTTGGCGTATCGCCGCTCGAACTCCCGGCACATCTCGCTGGCGGTCGATATTATTATTTTCGGGTAGGCATACTTCTCATTCCAGTCCTTCACATAATCGCTCAACCCCGGGTCAGGCGGCCCGTTGTCCCCGCCGATTGAATAGCGCACGTGCACCATATCGTAAGGGTACTTCGAATCATCGAGTTCCTTGAGGTACTTAAAGAGCCTGCCCGAATCCAGCCGCCCGCTGTGAAAGAGCGAATAGCCCTCCCCGGCCAGCCAGCAGAGAATCTGCTCTTTCCCCGACGGCGACTGCCAGTAGAAGGGCTTGTCCCCCCATTCCGACAGCGTATAGCCGATGCGATGCCCGCGATTCGGGCCCACGGCAAAGTACTTAACGCCGCTCTGCGCCAGAACCGGCACAATGCCCCACGTGTAGCCAGGCACATCCGTAATCATAGCCGAATCGATCTCCACGCCGCATAGTCGCCTCAACCTCTCGGCGCAACCGACTAATCGCACCAATTCCTCCGGCCGACACAGCGCCGTCAGCTCATTCCCGTACAGCGCATCCAGCGTTATCCACCCCTTCTTGACCGCCTCGATAAACTGCTCCCTCTTCTCAGCAGAAGCCTGCGACAGATACGCATCCACGGCCCAGAGAACCTCCGCGTTCCACTTGAACCGCGACCCCGCCGGATAGTCCGCGCTCTTCCTGGCGAGCTCTATCACCTGCTCGAAGTACCCGAAATGCTTCTCCAAAACCTCCGTCTGCACGTGCGTATAGCCAATATCGACGTGCGAATGATGCAGCAGATACACCTCCCACTTGCGAACCGGCTTTATATCGATCCGCTTTGTGCCCATCGATTGGCCGTTTATCCAGACGTCCGCATCGACCGTCGTCGCCTCGCTTACCGCCGGGGCAAGCCCTTCGATAACCTTGAATCCGGATTTCAGCGAGTGCTTGATCGGCTCAGCCCCACCGACCGCGACCGAGGCCTCCACCGGCTCGCCAATATGCAGCAGCGACGCCTGGACCGGCTGATACAGCCTGCCGTCCGTATGCCTGACTAAATAGGGCTGCGTATCGACCCCGAGCAGCTTCGTAATGTTATCGAGCGGCCCCTTCTCGACCTCTGCCGGGACCTTCAGAGCAACGTAGTCATACAGTATCCAGCTTCCCGTTGCCGAGGTAATGATTATTTCATTTGTACCTGTTTTGAGCGCCTTGGCATCGAATTTGACGGTCTCGATATGCTCGCGCCCTTTTTCGGGCTGCCCGAACGCGGAATCATCGCCCGCGCCCTTAGGCAGTTGCCGCTCAAAAGAAGCATCGTTCACCTTGATTGCCAGCTTCGGCGGCTGGCTGCTGTGCGTATCGACGAAATCCATCACAAGTTCGCACTCGCCCCCGTCAGGCTGTGCCGCCAGCCCGAAGACTATCCCGAAGCTGTGACTTTTTCCGCCCGCCCAAACGTCCGCAGGACCCGGCTGGATGTAGGGCCAGTCCTGCTTCGCATCCGATTGACCCGCTACAAATAGCGCGTCATTTGGAAATGTTACGGAGTACTGGTTGCTCCTGTCCGGCCCAAGCACAAATTCCGCCGTATTATTATCATTCTCACCAATCTGCCACAGCACCTTGCTCTCGGCCGCGCCTGAAAACGACAAAGACGCGCAGACCAAAACCAATAACACCACAACCTTGATCCACGCCCCGAAACCCCAATTAACAAGCCCCGACCGCACAAGCCCCGACCGTAAGCCGGCCCCATAGGGGGGAGGGGATAAAAACAAAGACCACATTCCCTGCCTTCGCCTCTTCACACACCCCTCAACCTTCTTCAGTTTTGAGCGTTCCATTCTATTTGCTCCTTTTAACTAATGGCGTATTTTGCCGGCAGGCTTTTTATCAAGCAGGTTACCCCTACCGGACCGCTCGGTCAAGGCGAGATACTACAGCAAATGTGCGCCGGATTCCAATCAGTTTTCCCTACCTTGTAAGGTCGTGGACAATCCGCTTTCTGACTCGCCAACCTTTCCATCGCAGGAGAACTGAGTTAAATCCCCTCGTGCAACTGTTTCACTTGGATACTCCGTGGTCATTCAGAAGACTAAGTATCTTCTTATTCCCATGTGCCAGTGAAAATGCAGTATTCCCCCTATCATTTTTCAGGCTGGCATCTGCCCCCCGTTCAAGTAGGAGTTTCACTATTGAGAGATGCCCCATGAATATCGCTGAAAAAAGAGGATATGGTAACCGGGTACGCTGTTTGGCCCCGTTTACATCCATACCGCAATCAAGGAGGAAGCGTGCCGCTTCTTCTTTACCATGATGGCAAGCGTAGTTCAGAGCATTCCAATCGCGTCGGATCGCATTAAGATTAGCTCCTCGTTGTACAAGGGTCTTTAGAACACCCAAGCGACCGCCGCATGCCGCCAAAATCACTGGTGTCCAGCCGGTATTGTCTGTCGCATTCACGTCAGCGCCACGACTGATCAGGATTTCAGCCGCGTCCTCCTGTCCCCATTGAAGTGCGTCTAATAATGGCGTATTGTTAGCATGATCTTTCGCTTCGATATCCGCTCCCTTGCCTAATAAGAATTCAATGGCCTTTCGAGAATCGCCTCGGCTAATATCTGTAGGCACTTTGAACGCTTGAGCCTTCTCATACCGCTCAAGGATGATCTTGAAGAACAAGGTGCGATCCTCACCTGCAGCCCAGTGAAGCGGCGTCCTGGAGGCATAATCACGGATATCAGTTTCGTAGTTGCCGTCTGTGAATTGCGACATCAAGCCTATCTCTCTCAGACCTGCCGCCGCGTGCAGGGGAGTTCCCAGTGATCCAGGATATTCGTTTTCAACGATCAAATATAGATATTCGGCAACATCCCTGTGCCCATGATACAGTGCGACATCCATTGGCCACCCAAGTCCCGCCATGGCGTATATGTCTGCACCGGATTCTACAAGGAGCTTGGCAAATTCAAGGCGATTATCGAACGAAGCGCTGTGCAACGGCGTCCAACAGTCCGCCTCATTATTTATTGCGTTAACCTCAGCACCATGCTCAAGAAGTAAACGCCCTATACCTACGTCACCATTTCTGGCGGCATAATGCAGAGGCATCCCGCAAGAAGTTGTGCCAATATTGGGGTCTGCTCCCTGGCCAAGAAGGAACTCAACCACATCCTCCCGATGTTCCTCAACGGCTCCCATCAGGGGTGTACCCCCTTCAGAATCAAATGAGTTGATCTCGGCCCCTGCATCAAGCAGGATCCGGATCATTTCGAGGCTGCTCTTACGGGCGGCAAGATCCAAGAGAGTGGTTCCGTACTCATCACATTGGTTAACATCGTAGTCGGAGGTAAGTAATTCCAGAAGCTTATCAGTATCTCCCTTGTCAATTATCTCCCATAACTCCATGAACTTGGATTTGCCATCTGAATCCATAAATGTGCTCCTGCAGGTTTTGACAGTTCTTTTGTAAGGGATTGCTGTACAAGCCAAGTCTAATAATGCTGAATCAGTCATGGATTGTCAATCACGGATATCTAAAGCTGTAGCTGTCGGGGCATCTTCTGCGCCTATCCTCTAATTCTCCTGTATCTGTCGTATTCCAGTTCAAAAGAGTACCTCTCGAGTGTATCGCCATTTCGTAGGCCCGGAGTGTCGAGTCGAGTAAATGTTTGGACAAGGGGGGAATGGCGGCGTATAATCGGGCCGATTTTTGACTGCTTTACGGAGTATTTGGCTTGAAAGCCCTGATTTACACAGCACCTTATAGTTTTGAGTACTCGGATTTCCCCGATCCGCAAGTCGGGCCGGATGATGTCCTCGTTCGCGTAAAGGCCTGCGGGATATGCGGTTCCGACGTTCACGGTGCCAGCGGCAAGACGGGCAGGAGGCTACCGCCCCTGATTATGGGCCACGAAGCCGCTGGCGTTGTCGAGCAAATCGGCGGCAATGTGAAGGGATTCGAGCAGGGTGAGCGGGTATGCTTCGATTCGACAGTCTATTGCAATAAGTGTCCGGCCTGCCGAGAAGGGCGGTTCAATCGCTGCCGCAGCCGCCAGGTGCTCGGTGTCTCGCCGGGCGATTTCAAGAGGCACGGGGCTATGGCCGAATTCGTCGCCCTCCCGTGGTGGATCGTCTCGAAAATACCGGACAATATGTCGTTTGTCTGGGCGGCCCTTTTGGAACCGGTCTCGATAGGCGTCCACGCAGCAAGCAGGGCCCCGATAACGCCCGACGACACGGTAGTAGTCATCGGCGCCGGCACGATAGGGCTTTTCATCCTCCAGGCCGTCAAGTTAAGAGGGCCGGCGAAGATAATCGCCTGCGATATAGACGAATTTCGTCTCGGCGTGGCCAAGAAGCTTGGCGCCAACGCCGTCGTAAACCCCTCAAAGATCGACCTCAAAGAGGCGATTCTCGGAGAAACCGAGGGACAAGGGGCGAACGTTACACTGGAAGCAGTCGGCTATGCCCGCACTTTTGCCGATGCGATCTCTATCACTAAGACAGGCGGATACGTCGTCGCAGTCGGAAATCTCGAGCCGAGGGCCGAGTTCAATCCGCAGGAATTGGTCGCCAGGGAGTTGACGTTTACCGGCTCCTATGCCAGCAGCGGCGAATTCCGAGACTGCATAGACCTTGTGGCGTCGGGTAAGATCGACGTCGATCCCCTAATCAGCGACGTCGTTCCGCTGAGCGATGGCGCACGAGCCTTCGACCGCCTCCTCAAGGCAGAGGAGAATCTGCTAAAAATAGTATTGGAACCATAATACTTTGTCATGCTGGGGTAGAATGGAATGCAGGACCTTTTTAATCTTTCCGGAAAAGTCGCGATTGTAACGGGTACAAGCAGGGGCCTCGGCCAGTATTTCGCAAGGGCCCTTGCCAAGGCCGGGGCCGACCTGGTTATTACCAGCAGAAACATCGAGAGCCTGACCGAGTTCAAGAAGGAAATCGAGGATTTGGGGCGAAAGGCCCTGCCCGTTAAGCTGGATGTGCTCTCTCAGAGCGATATTGCGGATATGGTCGAAGCGGCGATGCAGGAATACGGCAAGATCGATATCCTGGTCAACAACGCCGGCCTTAACATCCGCCATCCGAGCAGCGAGTTCCCGTGGGAGGATTGGGATACGGTGCTAAATACGAATCTCAAGGGCAGCTTCTTCTGCGCACAGGCGGTCGGAAGGGAGATGATGAAGCGCAAATACGGCAGGATAATCAATATCGGCTCATGCACCTGCGTCTTCGGCATGGAGGGAATCGCCCCTTATACTGCCAGCCGGGGCGGAGTCCTGCAGATGACCCGAAGCCTGGCCGCCGAGTGGGGCAAGTACGGCATAACGGCCAACGTCCTCGCCCCCGGCTGGTTCAAGACCGCCCAGAACGCCGTCCTTTATGAAAACAAGGACTGGCTGGCCTACATTAAGGATCGAATCCCCCTCAACCGCCCCGGCAAG
>JAFGTU010000101.1 GCA_016933985.1 Sedimentisphaerales bacterium
CCGTCTATTACGGCAACCGCGTCCTCAGCCCCGCAACATTCAGCGAGCCTCAGCCGCTCCCCGGCGATACCGCAATCCTCTGCACGATGACCGCCCACAACGGACCCTGCCGCGGCGCCATCGGAATAATCCAACCGAACATCGGGGTGAACGCCCAGCAGGCAATCAGAAACCTGACCCCAGAAGTCGACATCGGAAAAGTCGATCAGGGATCCGGCAACAATGTCAAAGGCCCCTACGAAAGCCCCTACCCGCTGAACAGCGAGCTATTTCTTGTCTCCAGAGATGGCACTATCCTGCTCCGCGACTATGACGGCACAAAGCAGATAACCGTCCTGTCCGGAAAAGACGGCTTGGGCTTCTACAACGCCCGTCCAATCCGCAAAAGGCCAAGGCCACCCGTCCGACCCTCGGCCCTGCCCGAACAAACCGACGAATGGGCCACCGTGATAATGCAGGATGTCTATAACGGACTCGAACCGCACGTCAAGAGAGGCGAGATAAAGCAAATTTGCGTCGTCCAGGAAATCGAAAAGAGCATAATGGCCGACGTGAAATACCGGGCCTTCGGCTTCCAGTTCCCCGTCGTCTCCTGCGGCGCAACTTATGTGCCGAAGAAGGTCTGGGGCTATGTCCCCGTTGCCGAGGACGGCTCTGCAACCTTCAAAGTCCCCGCCAACCTGCCCCTCTACTTCATGGCGATAGACGCACAAGGCCGGGCCGTCCAGAGAATGAGAAGTTTCACAAATTTCATGCCAGGCGAAATCCAGGGCTGCGTCGGATGTCACGAGCCACGCAACCACAGCCCGGGCAGGAAAGCACGACCGGCTGCAATGACCCGCAATGCCGCCCCCCCGCAACAGCCAACACCGCCCGAATGGGGACTGCGAGGATTCAGCTACGCAAGAATCGTCCAGCCGGTCCTCGATAAGCACTGCGTAACCTGCCACAGCGGCCCGACTCCGCCTAAAGAAGTGGACCTCAGCGGCGACGAGACCGATTTCTTCAACGTCTCCTACGAAATACTCGCGCGCCAGGGCCGGCCCGGGGAGAATCCATATACCAAGTGGATACCTACATTTAACGGCCTGGAGGAGAACATCCTCATCATCACCCCCAAAAGCTGGGGCTCACCCGCCAGCAAGCTCGCCCAAATCATTCTTGCGGGTCATCCTGATAAAGAAGGCCGGCAGCGCATAAAACTCAGCGACCAGGAACGCCGCCGAATCTTCGCATGGATCGACCTCAACGTCCCCTACTATGGAACGAGCCTATCCAATTACTACGAGCGCATCGGATGCCGGCAGATGATTCCCGATGATTTCGAGGCCGTCTTTCAGCAGGTCGCCCGCAAACGCTGCGTCTCCTGCCACAAGGAAAACAACGACGGCGTCGTTCAAATCCCCCGAAAAGACTGGCTGCGGGTAACCAACCCGAGCCTGAACAAATTCCTTCTCGCCCCGCTGGCCAAAGGCGCAGGCGGAACGCAGAGGTGCGGGACGGCTGTATTCGAGTCCACAGACGACCCCGACTACCGGGCAATACTCAAGACATTCGACCCGCTCCACGAAATGCTCGAAAAGCAGCCCCGCATGGATATGGCCGGCGCAAAGGCCCCTACCCCATGCCTCGTCAAAAGCCCCTGACAAATAGATGGAACGAACTAATTCCCCCGAAGCAACCAAAGGAGTAAACCTTATGTCAAGGACAACGTCACTATTGTTGATTGCCCCGATCCTGCTGACCGCTTGCGTCACGCCGCGTCCCGCCGCCGATTTCCCACTCGTCGATTACCACGTGCACTTAAAGGGCGGACTCACCCTCGACGAAGCCCTCGAAATCTCCAAGAAGAACGGCGTCAAATTCGGCATCGCCCAGAATTGCGGCCTCGGCTTCCCCGTTACAGACGACGCCGGGGCGATGCAGTTCATCGAGAAGCTGCAAGGCAGAGACGTCTATATCGGTATGCAGGCCGAAGGCCGTGAATGGCTCAGCTTGTTCTCAATGGACTTGATAGGCCGCTTCGACTACGTCTTCACCGACGCGCTGACCTTCACCGACGACAAGGGCAGACGCACCCGACTCTGGATGAAAGACGAGGTCTTCGTAGAGGACAAGCAGGCCTTCATGGATATGTACATAGATAAAATCGTCTCAATCATAAGCAACGAGCCGATCGACATCTTCGTAAACCCGACCTTCCTGCCAGAATGCATCCGGGATGAGTACGATTCCCTCTGGACCAAAGAGCGAATGGCAAAGGTCATCGACGCCGCCGTCAAGAGCGGCGTGGCAATCGAGATCAACGCCACCTACAAAATCCCCAGCAAGACATTTATAATTCAGGCCAAGAAGGCGGGAGTCAAATTCGCCTGCGGAACAAACAACGGCGGAAAGGAGCTCGGAAACCTCGAATACTGCAGAAGAATGATAAAAGAGTGCTCCCTGACTAAGAAAGACTTCTTCGACCACCGAAAAGACCGCAAAAAACGCACCCAGCGCCAAAACCAAATCCGCTAATCCGCAAGATCCAGAGATCCTGTAATACGCCTTCTAATTACTCAAACGGACCGTTTGGGCGTCAGATTTTGTCTTGGCACGGCGTTGTGTAAGGGTTGGAGATTGCCACCCATTCGACTGCGCTGAGGATCGGCTTGTCGCATTGACGAGGCAAATAGTGCGCTTAAGAGAGGAGTCAGGGCGCATAAAAAGGGAGGCATGGGGTTTATTGTCTTGGTCGTATTTGCCACCCTGCCTCCTTCGGTTGCGATGTGCCTTTATATCACTGGGTTCAAATGGCGAAGCCGCCTGGTTGCACCCGCAACAAATATATTATAGAAAAACGGCGAGGCAATAGCAAGGAAAATCCTGGCTGGGCAGGGTCTTTTTGCACAAAGAGGCGTTCAGCCGGCGCGGCAGGCCGAGCGGAAAGGGGCGAATTTGCGGGTAGTCGAGGCAAAAAGCGATATTGCAGGCTTTTGGCTGTTGACAAGGGCGGCCAGAAAGCATATAATTAGTGCTATAAGGGTTTGTCTTTGCAAATCTTACGGTTGGGTAATCATCCGCCAAGCCGCTACTGCATAGGTTTCAGAGGTGGCGAAAGATAGTAGATGCGAATAGTTTGGAGTCGGTAGTTAGTATGGCTGAAGCAGAATTCGCCGAACGGACGACAACGTCCAAGAATGACCCGGAAATTAACAAGTATTTCAGGGTGGCGACCAAAACGCTCGCAAGCGATCTACACCTGAAGGTGGGGCAGCCTCCGAAGCTCAGGCTGTACGGGTATCTGAAAAACACGACAGGCGATCCTCTAACCGAAGAGCGGATCGAGAAGCTGGTTTTTGAGATCCTCAGCCCGGTGCATAGAAAACAGTTCGACGAGCACGGGACTCTCGACTTCGCTCACGAAGTAGACGGCTCGCATCGGTTCCGCGTGAATATTTTTCGTCAGCGCGGGATGGTCAGCCTTGCGGCGAGGCGCGTCAATACGACAATTCCGCCGTTCGAGGACCTGCACCTGCCGCCGGTGCTGGAGAAGATATCCCAGAGCGGTCAGGGCCTGGTCCTTGTTGTGGGGCCGACCGGCTGCGGAAAAACGACGACTATCGCATCGATGATCGACTTCATCAACCGGACGCGCTCTTGCCATATAGTCACAATCGAGGACCCGATAGAGTATCTTTTCCGCGACGGCAAGGCCATCGTCTCGCAGCGGGAAATCGGGCTCGACGTGGCGAGTTTCGACGAGGCGCTGACTTACCTGATGAGGCAGGACCCTGACGTAGTATTCGTTGGCGAGATGCGAGATGCAAAAACGGTGACGGCAGGGATGCGAGCGTCAGAGACGGGGCATCTGGTTTTTGGGACCATGCATTCGTCGAACGCATCGCAGTCGATTCATCGGCTGTTGGACCTTTTCCCGCAGAGCGAGCGTGACCTTGTGCGTCAGACGCTGGCGCTTGCTTTGAGGGCGGTTATCAGCCAAACCTTAATACCGTGTTTGAAAGAAGGCATCGACAGGATTCCCGCGGTGGAGATTCTGATTTGCAACGCAGCGGCAAGGAAGCTGATCGCCGAGGAGCGCGAGTCGGACTTGCCAAGCGTCATCCGAGCGTCGCAGCAGGAAGGGATGCAGGATATCACCTTCAACCTTAGCGAACTGATCAAGAACGGGATGATCGATCCCAAGGAGGCGTATAAACACGCCCCGAATACCGAAGAGCTCAAAATGGCGCTGAAGGGCATCAGGACGACCGCCAGCGGGATATTGTGAGAGGTGATTCAATTTCGTAACGGAGCAACCTATGCCCAATTCAGTTTTAGCGGCCATTGAATACGGGGGATATATATCTGTTGTCAAGCTTGGCATCTTCGGCGCTTTGTTTCTTGCCTGGATACCGCTGGTTAGCTGGGTTCACAATGACGCAAAGGCCCTGGGGACAACGGATGTTTTCTGGACGGGTCTTGTGCTCGGTGTCGGCGCGGGGGCGATGCTGGTCTGGCAGTTGGTTCCCATCTTCATTGTGGGGCTTCTGGTCTATGTTCTGTCCGTCGCCGGGGCATCTTTGGCATACGTCAAGCACCGCAACGCACGAGTAATGGATTTCGACCGAGTTCTCACGGTGGATCACATCAAGAATCTGTTGGTCAGCCGGGAGGAGAAATTGGAAGCGCTCAAGAGCTTCGTATTCATCACGGCCAATAGAAACGAGGTTCCGATTCCGGAGCCCAGGACGCCGGACTTTTTCGGCTATAAGATGGCTTACGACCTCCTAACGGATGCAACCTGGCGGAGGGCAAGTGACATTCATTTTTCTCCCACCACGGAGGAATACAAGCTGACCTACTACGTTGACGGGGCGGCGTTGAAGCAGCCGAGCATGCCGAAAGAGCAGGCTGAATACCTAATCCATTTTCTGAAAAACGTAACGGACCTCGACTTAAAGGAAAAGCGAAAGCCGCAGAAGGGAACGTTCACGGTTTCGAAGGCTCAGGAGAATACGGAGTGGGAGGTTACAACGGCAGGCTCGACCGCGGGCGAGCAGATGCTTATCAAGCTTATGACGGTCAAGGATATAGCGAAGCTCCAGGAAATCGGGCTAATGCCCGATCAGTTCGAGCAGCTTAACAGGTTCCAGGGCGTCAAGGAGGGTCTGTTTATCGTTTCGGGGCCGAAGAAGAGCGGCGCTACAAGCACATTCTATGCCCTGCTTCGCAATCACGACGCATTCTTGAACAGTATAAACAGTCTCGAGAAGGCTCCTTCCTCCGATTTGCTGAACATTACTCAAATTGTTTACAGTCCGAGTGACAGTGGAACGACGACGTACGGCAAAAAACTGGAGGAGATAATCAGGATGGGGCCGGACATCGTTGGGGTGGCGGATTGCGAGGATTCCGAGACGGCGCGCGTGGCATGTGCGGGAGCGAAAGACGGGAAATTGGTATATGTGCAGTTAGAGGCCGACAGCGTTATGCAGGCGACGGCAAAATGGTTCAAACTCGTCGGCGACAGGCGTCTTGCGACCGATGCTCTGCTGGGAATAAGCAACCAGAGACTGGTACGAAAGCTCTGCAAAGAGTGCCGACAGGCTTATGCGCCGAACAAAGAGCTGTTCAGAAAGTTCAACATCAACGCAGAGAAAACCAAAGCGCTCTACCGAGCCGGGAAGGTTATCTACGACAAACACGGCAAGCCGACCGACTGCGAGGCATGCCAGGGAACCGGCTACGTCGGCAGGACGGGCGTTTTCGAGACAATCATCATCAACAACGAGCTCAGGAAAGCCGTCAGGAGCTCCAAGTCGCTGCCTGAAATCGGC
>JAFGTU010000014.1 GCA_016933985.1 Sedimentisphaerales bacterium
GTACTCAGGCCGTTAAGCATAGTCTCGACCACCAGGCTGTGCGGATGATTGCGGTCAATCCATGTTACCGTCATTCTCACGAGATATACGCTGTCGATATCCTGGTATTCCGTTTCAACCTGCCAATGGTAAATCGGCTGGTACTCTTCAAAGACTCCCTCGATCTGCCCGGCATCGACAAAGTCGTCAATGCCTATAAAGTCAATCAGGCTCAACTGCCTCTCAATCAGCGACGCGGCCATCTCGTATTCCCTGTTGAGCCTCGTGGCGCCTATGCACATCGTGCTGGCTGCTAAAACCGTCAGCACTGTGCCCGATAGAATCGTCCCGGCGACGAGCGTCTCGACCAGACTGAAACCAGAGGTGTTTCTCATTCGTCGCGTCATTGCGCTACATCCAGATCAATAGTCCCGACTTCCGCGTTTTCTTGGAGTTCGCCAGGACTTGCCTTCGCCTTCCCGGTCGCCGCGCTTATACTGATTGTATAATGTCTCTTGCCGTCTCCTATCTGAACCGCCACGGCCTGGGCGCTGCCGTCCGGCGAAAAGCGTATCGCCTGTCCCGCGCTCTCATCCTCCTCCGTTTCTTCCACCCCCGTCGCCACGAGCCTGACGTCCTCGAACCGCACGGCGCCTTCGAATTCAACGGGCCTGCAGTAATAATCCCTGACCACCGTCTGCTCGAACTGCTCGGAGCTTTCGTTCCATTCGGTCGTGGCCAGGGCAAAGCCGGTCTTGTCGCTGCCTATTTGTATCTCGTATTCACGCTGCTTCTCAATAGCCATAATGCGTGCATATCTCGCCGTTAGAAGGAAACTCCTCGCGGCTTTTTCGAGCCTGAACCTCTCCGAGGTTCCGGCGTAAAGCCCTATGCCGGCCCCGCCGGCAACCGCAATAATCGCCACCACTACCAGCAGCTCAACCAGCGTAAAGCCGCACCGCTCGCGCTGCGATGAAAAGATTCTGACGTGTATGTTTGGCTTTATCTTCTGCACGTTTTGCTCTGATTGCCCTAATCGTTGTATATGTCCGCAGCGTCTGCCTCGCCGCCCTCGGCCTTGTCGGCGCCGAGGCTTATCAGATCATAGCTGCCCGGATTTACCTCGCCCTCGGCCCGATACTGTATCGGAGTATCCCAGGGATCCAGCAGCAGGCTTCTCTTAAGGTAAGGCCCGTCCCATTTCCCGTCGAGAGTCTCGTCGTCCGGCATTACAATCAGCGCCTCAAGGCCCTCGGAGTCGTCCGGGTATCGTCCGCAATGAATCGCAAACCTCTCAAGCGCATCCTCGACAAGCGCCAGTCTCGGCCTTGCAAGATCCAGCTTGGATCTACCTATCTGCCTGAATACCCTGGGCGCAACAAATGCTCCAAGCATTGATATGATCACGATTACTACCAGCAGCTCGACAAGTGTAAATGCCTCATCTTTTTGCTTCTTCTTGCGCTCCATCTGGCTACCTTTCACTGTAAAAGCTCGATAATAAAAAAACTCTTGTCCGGTGCCGGCCTTCCCGGCACATCCTTTGCGCAACTCGACGCTATAAATCCTTTCACCATCTCGGTTGGATCACCGAGTTTCTGTCTTTCACACCTGCTTAGAGCCCGCCGCCGCCAAGCTGCATCATCAGTATCGGCAGCAACGTCGCCACTATGATAAAACCTACGACCATGGCAAGCACCAATATCAACAGGGCCGGGAAAATGGACATGAACCTGTTTATGGCCGAATCCGCCTCCGCATCGAACGTCTCGGCGGCGTTGAGCAGCAGCTCGTCGAGCTTGCCTGTCTGCTCGCCTATCGACGTGATCTGCACGAGCAGAGGCGGAAAAAGCCCGGATTCCGCCAAAGGCTCTGCCAGAGGCTCGCCCCGCTTGACCTTCTCGGCCACAACGTCGATCTCTCTGCCAAGTAGCTCGTTGCCCAGAGTATCACGCACAACGCCAAGCGCCTCCAGGATAGTAACGCCGCCTTTGGTAAGCGCCCCAAGAGTCCTGGCGAACCTGCCGACGGCAATGGTCCGGAGAACCGAGCCGAGGATCGGGATCCGAAGCCTGAACGTGTCCCATTGAACCCTGCCCTTTGTCTTTGCCCATTTCGTTAGTTTGTAGAATCCGGCGACTATCGCAACAATCGCAATCCAGCCGTAAATCTTCGTGAACAGGACCCGCACAAAATCGCTCATAGCCATCAGCATCCGCGTAGGCAACGGCAATGCCACCCCGGGGTCGATGGTCTTGATTATGCCCGGCAGTATCCAGCCGAGAATGATCGTCACCGAAATAAGCCCGATTGTCAGAACGAAGATAGGGTACGCCGAGGCGTTTTTCATACTGGTCTTTATCTTCTCGTCGCGAGTCAGTATCCCAGCCAACTGCGCGGTGGTCTCATCGAGAATCCCGCCGGTCTCCCCCACCCTGATCATCGATAGATACAACGGGCTGAAGACTCCTTCGTGCTTGGCCATAGCCTCGGAGAGGGAATGACCCGAACTAACCGCCTGGACAACATCGCCGAGCATTTCCTTCATGCCCGATTTGTGCTGCTGCTCGAGGATCAATTCCAGTCCGTTAAGCATCGGCAGTCCGGCCCGCAAAGCAGTGCTCAACTGCGTCGTCATGGCGAGGATATCCTTGCTGTTGACCTTGCCGGAGCCCAGCTTGATGTATTTGCTCAGATTTAGCAGGCCCTTCTCGCTATCTTCCGACGCCGAGCTTTTGCTGCTCTCAATGAGCTCCGTTACAAAATGCCCCTTCTCGGCCAGCGCCGCGACCGCGCTGTGGCGGTCCGCCGCCTCGACTGTCCCTGTAACGTGCCCCCCGCCCGTGTCAACCGCTTTGTATCTAAACCTGCCCAACACTCTTTTCTCACAAAATAATAAATAGAGCCCACAGCACGTAACTTCCCGGTTCACACCGTTACAAGCTCCGACCGTAAGGGATGGGGTATATTGCCCCAGTGCCCCGTAAGGGGCAAGCTAACGCTTCGGGCTTGTAGTATTCCTGCTAATCGTCTTCCGTAATAGTCTTCGCAACCCTGAAGACCTCTTCCGGAGTGGTCAAACCTTGCAGTACCTTGGCTATCCCGTCGTGAACCATGCTGACATGGTCTGCAGGGGCCGCCTTGATGATTTGCTCGGTAGTGGGTTTTGCGGCGATCAACTCGCGCAGCCTGCCGGTGATTCGCAGCAATTCAAATATGCCCAGCCTTCCGCTCATACCCGTCTGGCTGCACTCATTGCACCCGGCTCCATGGTAAAGCGCGACGCCTTTTGTTATCTCGGATGCGCCGTTGAGGCTCTTGATAACGTGCTCATCAGGCTTGTATGGCTCCCTGCAATGTCTGCAAATCGTACGCACGAGCCGCTGCCCCAGCACGGCCTCCAGAGAGCTGGCCAACAAAAACGGCTCGACTCCCATATCTATCAATCTTGTTACCGCGCCGGGCGCATCGTTCGTGTGAAGCGTGGAGAAGACCAAGTGCCCCGTCAACGCCGCACGAATCGCAATATTGGCCGTCTCACGGTCACGGATTTCCCCGACCATAACGATATCCGGATCATGCCGAAGAATGTGCCTCAGGCCCGTGGCGAAGGTCAGGCCACGCTTGGCATTCACCGGCATCTGGTTGATGCCTTCAAGCTGATATTCAACCGGGTCCTCGATGGTTATCATCTTCACCCCGGGTGAATATATCGTCTTTAAGGCGGCATAAAGCGTCGTAGTCTTGCCGCAACCGGTCGGACCTGTTACAAGAACAATGCCGTGCGTCTTCTGCAGACACTTCATGAACCCCTTGAGACATGTCTCATTCATCCCCAAATCCGGAAGCTCTATCAAAGATGCAGTTCGGTCCAGCAGCCTCAGTTCGACCGATTCGCCGTAAACGGTCGGAATGGTGGAGACGCGAATATCCACCCTTCCGTTCTTTCCGATAAACTCGATATGCCCGTCCTGCGGAACGAATCGCTCGGCAATATTCAGATCCGCCATTATCTTGATGCGCGAGGCAATGGCGGCCTGGAGCCGCTTTGAAGAGGGCGTCTTCTCCACAAGTATCCCGTCAATCCTGTATTTGATCTTGACCTCGTGCTCGAACGGCTCGATATGAATATCACTTGCACGTGCATCGATTGCCTCATGGATAATCAGATTGACTAAGTTCACCAGCGACGGCTCCCGCGCCAGCTCATGCAGCTTGGCGGCGGTATAATCCCCATTATCGGCCTGATCATCCTCCGCCCGCTGGTCCGCAGGGACAAGGTTGTCGAGCATTCGCGCAACGTTGCTCCCATAGAACCGCATGATCGCGTGTTCCATCTGCGTTGGGTCGGCGTAGTAGCGATCTAAATAACACCCTGTTACCAGACGCAAATCCTCTATTGCCTGGGGCTGGAAAACGTCCGTCATTGCAACCGCCAATCGTCCGTTTTTGCGATGCAAAGGCATGACATTGTGCTTGCTTACCAATTCGGCCGGCACCAAGCCAATAACGTCGCTCCCAAGCGAAATACCGCCCAAATCAACCCTTTCAATACCGACCTGCAATGCCAGAGCCTCATTCAACTGGGCCTGCGTTATATAATCCAAATCAAGCAGTATTTGGCCCAACTGTCTGTGCTGCAACTTCTGCTCGGCCAAAGCGACCTGCAGATCCGATTCATCCAAGTACGATCTCTCGCACAAAAGCTGGCCAAGCATCTTCTTCTTGTTGCCGCTAACGTCTATCCTATCCATCCGGCTGCCTCAAAAAACGATGGTTGTATGAATCTAAGTATAAAATATTCCGAGACTTATGTCAAGACTGCACCACGTATGCAGAAGCGTTTCGAGTAAACGCTGGTAACATAAACAGGCCTCATTATGCCAAACTGGGATATTCAGGCAAAGTAAACTCTTTGTAAAAACCAGTCTGACTCCGTCCCTGTACAAACCCATTAAACCTTGAAAACACAAAGGTTTACATTCTCTTTGGGAACAGGCTCGGCCCAACCTTTGAGAACACTCAACTGAGCAAGATCCCGAATCATCATATCAGACGCTTGGCAAAACAGTTTTGTTACAAAAAAATAAGGTTATCCGGCGAAAAACGCAGATTTTCGCCCGTCTCCCGCCACGCATACACTTCCCCAAATGGATAGTGTATCCACTGACACAAAACGTTACACCCTGAGCAGAAAAAATTCCCCTTCTGGCTACGGGCAATATATTGTATTTGGTGGCTGAGAACGGCCGCGGCCCGACTACAGCCTTGTCTTGGCCAGATCCTACAAAAGCAGCCTATGGAGTTATAGGCATGGCAAACCGTGCGATCCGGGGAATTTTCTTAGCGGCACCCCCTTTTCCCCTGCTGCTTGGAGACGACTCTTGCAGGGGAGGATGGCGGTTGCTGAAGCTTACTTTTGAGATTCTTCCGATGAAGCCTGTCTCGAAGCCTGCTGGACGGGAAAAATCGCCTCCACCGAACGTATGTGAAGATCCCTCTGTGGAAATGCGATTTCGATGCCTTCCTTTCGAAATTCACTGTCGATGGCACAGTTGATTTCATGCCAGATTGTCAGGTAGTTATCCATGTGAGGTATATAGACGCGAAGCTCAAAATCAAGCGAGCTCTCACCGAAAGACCTGAAAATCACCCTGGGTGCCGGGTCATCATGGATTACTCCTTCCTGATTACGGGCTACTCGATACAGCGTTTCTTCGGTCTTCTTTATATCCGAACCGTACGCAACCCCCACCGGAAACTCCATCCGCAGGGTCCTGTCGGAAAGTGACCAGTTAAGCACCCTTCCGGTAATGAATTCCCTGTTGGGTACGATCAATTCCTTCTGGTCCCATTTCCGTATGGTCGTAGCCCGTATCTTTATCTTCGTCACAGTCCCGTTGACATCTCCCACCGTTACTGCATCTCCTACCCGGATCGGCTGCTCGAACAGGATAATCAAACCCGATATGAAGTTGGCGAAAATCTCCTGCAAGCCAAATCCCAGACCTACCGTCATCGCCGCGATAAGCCACTGCACCTTCGCCCATCCAATACCTATCTGCCCAAATGTCATCACAACTCCAATGATAGCAAACGCATACCTTGACAGCGAAGTAACCGCGAAACGTACGCCCTGATCGAGCGGAAGCCGCTGAAGTACCAGAACCTCCATAAGACCCGGGGCATTGCGCGCTGCCACAACCGTCATAACAAATATCAACACCGCCTTGAAAATATTACCCAGACTTATGATAACAGTCGCACCCTGTGCATCGGTCGTATTCCATACCCCGATGTTCTCCAAAGCACTGAGAGCCGGGAGCACATTCTTCCAAATCAGCCAGATGCCCAGAAAGACCGCAAGCACCGCAACCGATTGAACAAGGCTGAGCGTTTGCTGGGAGATATTGACTACAAGTTGTTCATGATCCTCCTCCGACTCAGACTGCACCTGTGATCTTTCCTGGTTATCAAGCTGCGAATCCGTACGGGCGGCCTTTTCGGCCTGACTCTTTGCTTTTTGCCTCAACACCAACCACATTTGCATCAATGTCAGCCATCGTGTCAGCATTCCTTTACAGAACATTATCGCAAAGACCAACAGGGCTGTGGCAATGAACTTATAATACAACTGCCCGGCAGTATAGTCATAACCTGAAAGGTGAAGCACCGCAAAAAGAAGAGGCAAAAAGACCAACGCCCCGTACCACGCGTAACGCATCCTGTACAACCAACCGCCTCTGCTCTCCGTCAGAAGAGGACTTATGGCCGCCCCCGAAGGACGAAAGGACACTACAAAGAAAAGAGATACTGCAATCATCTCCGCCACAAAACCGATTCTGCCCAAGGAAGTTCTATAAACATCCTCAACAGCCGAATCGCAGAAAACCCTCCGTGCAAACACGATAGGAATAAGAATCAATAAGGTTAACCGAAGGTAACGAGCAAAGACGTTCATGCTCGCTCGCGGCAAATTAAAGTGATCCGACAGGCCGTTCCTCCGACAAAACCCTATGAACGCCATAAACAATACCATCAGAACCGTCACGCTTTTCAACCCGCTGCCGACAATATGTACATAAGTCAAATCCGGGGGCGACTGAAGAAGTCTCCACGAAATAAAGCCCGTTAGCAGCGGTAATGGAACAATAGCTATTATCGATAAAACCAGTGCTTTTATAGTAAACGAATATTTGTCCGAGTACATATGCCCCGAAAGCTGCACAAGGTGTTCGAGCCGATTGGTCATGTTCAAGCGATACAGCCACAACAGGGCCACAAGAACAATTATAAGAATATAGACCGCAGTATGACTCCGAAATTCGCTCCACAGATAACGCCATATATCTATCCATTGCCCGGGACTTATGAACCAGCGTATTGCTTTGCCTATCGCGCCAAAATCGGCCAGGCTGATTGATGTGCTGCTTCGAATCCATAATATATTCTCATCGATAAATACTTTATATTCTGCCGCCGTCGAGACAAATTTCCGCTCTCGAACATCCAGCCTGGCCAGGACCGTTGACAAATCCTCATAATAATCCGATATCTTCCTGAGACTGTTACGGTGGTCCTCAAGCAGTTTGACCGCGTCCTTAAAAGCCTCATCGAATCCGGCATCCTGCTCCGTCAACTGCTCTTCCCGAAGCCTCAACTTCGCCACGGCTTCCACGTCAGCCAGGTCGGACCACTGCTCGTCATATTTACTCCAGTTCAGCTTAGCTGTGGAAATCTTTGCAAGACGAGCCTTGATTTGCTCCCGATTCCGGCCTGTGTCCTGTAGTTCTTCGCGTTTGGATAGAAGCAAGACACCCATAACATTGGTAATCTCACCGGCCGCTCCGATCTCTTTCTTCAAGGCCGTAAATTCAGCCTCCAACTCGGCAAGATCGTCTTCGATCTTTTTGGAATACTGGTTCGCCTGCTCCATCTGCCTGATCAAGTCGGCCTGAATGTTAACGAGCTCGGCGTTTTCCTGTGCGAGCTTCTGTATCACCGGATGAGCATACTTGGTCTGCTTAACCGTCTCCTTCGCCTTTTCCTTAAGCTTTTCGGTTTCCAGCTTTTGAGCAACAACAAGCTGTTCCTGCCAGAACTTCTGTCGCTTTTCAGCCAGAACGAGATTTCGAGAAGCAAGCTCCCTCCTCGCTGTAAGTAAATCACCCGCCGCGTCATAAAGCTTCAATTCCTCGCCCAGGCTTTCAATCTTGGCTTCCAGCGCCACAATCTGTGCGACCTGCAACACCCTGCCGGCAAAAACCGCGTCCGCGACACTAACCTCCGCAGCAGCGGCAGGCAGCTTTTCCTTCATCTGAGCCAACTGCTCCCGGGCCCCAGCCGACTCGACCGGAATACTAACACGCCTTTCGGCCCGACGCTTAAGCTCGTTTTCGAGATCAGTGGACTTCTTTTTTGCCTCTTCGTATAGAGCCTGCGCCCCCGTCGCCTCTTTCTGCACGTCGGCAAGCAGCATCGTTCCTGCATTTTCGGGAAAAACGTCATCGACAGCCTGCGACAACTGCTCCTTTATCCTTGCAAGATCCGTGGGAATATTCTTGAACCTGTTGGAAAAACCAGTTGTTTCTTCCTTTGCAGCCTGCAACAGTTTCCACTGGGCGATCGCCTTGTCATAAATATCCAGTAGCTTTGTTTTGGCTTCCTTGTCCGCAATATCCATGTCGGCTACCTGCTTGCGGATCTCCGGAAGATTATCAAGCGCCCACGGCAGACCGTAATCCGTTTTTGGCACAGCGTCTGCAACGGCATCTGCTGCAGATGGCGCACTGCCGTTCACAATACCGTTCTGCGCCGGCGCTGGAATGGAAAACAACACAACAACGCCGATAACCGCCAACACACACTCTTTATAAAGCCTCATATTTACACCCTGTAAGAGAAAGGGCATTGTTTCAATCAATGCCTTTGAAGAACATCTTTAGCATGAACATTAGTTGTCTGGGATAATCATAACCGCTGCGGGGCATTTCCGCCATACCCCGGGAGAACTAAATGTGTACCCGAATCAGACAACACAAAGGCAGGACCACAGAACTTCGTGGGCATTGCCCGCCCCCCAGATTGCAAACCCCTCTCTGTTTCTGCCCTTGTCAAACCATCAGAGGGCTTTAGACGCGTCAATAATGGCGTTTTTTGCTTGACTGAGAGCGGTCTTATCGTGTAACCTAAAGGTTTAGAAGCTGAGACTTCTGATTTCTGTTCTTTTGCCGCCTATGCGGCTTTGGCGGCGTGTTGTAATGAAGTGCAAGTTCTGAGCGGTAAGGACGCTGACTATGGCAGAGGCGCTATTGACAATAGAAGAACGCGGCCAAGCCCGACAGGTGGAGTTGAATCAAGAAGGCACAATCATCGGTCGCAGCCCGCGATGCGACGTCGTGATCGACAGTAAAGACGTCTCTCGCGAGCATGCGCGTGTATTCAAGGACCCGTTCGGGCGGTGGATTTTCGAAGACCTCGGAAGCAGCAACGGGACGTTCGTGAACGGCA
>JAFGTU010000102.1 GCA_016933985.1 Sedimentisphaerales bacterium
CACTATGGGCGAGAGCTCATTGGCCACGGCATCGGGATCCTTTATGATTTGAGGCTCGGCCTTGACCACAAGGATTCTATTGCTGGCGGCAAGGACCCTGCCCCGGGAATCGAGAATGGTGCCCCGTCGAGGAGACAGGGGGCTTGTTGACCGCTGCTGAGCGAAGCAGCGAGCAGTGTAGAACTCGTTTCTGTAATGTTGGAGGTAGAAGCACCGCCCCGCCAGCGCAAGAAACGCAATAATCAGGAGCAGCAGGAAACTCGTTGTAATCCGGACAGTTCTCAATTCTTTAGCAGCGTTCTATTAGGATTATTGCTCAATCCGCTCGGAGACAGCCGAGGGAGTGATGAGCCGTTCGAGCCGCAGTTGTTTATCCGCCAGGTCCTTATTGAGCTGCCTCTGTCTTTCTGTTTGCATCGAAAGCTCGTAGAAGACGCGATTATTGGCGCTTCTGAGATAAACGGCCAGAATCAAAGCGGCCGTCAAGCAGAAGATAACAACAACGAACCGAAATCGGGACATCGCATCACCACTATTGCAGACGACGATCCACCCCGCAGCATGCATCGCAAGTAAGAATTAACGTTGAAACGGCGTATGTTATCTCACTTGGGCGGGAGCTTCAGTTGGAGGCCCACGCGCACGTCATCCTCGCTGGACAGGATATCGGCATTTAGCTTGGCGATTTCCTCATAGCGGATGCCGTTGCCAAGCAGGTCTGCCGAGATCTTCCAGAGGCTATCGCCATCCTTGACTGTATATAGTCGGTCTGAGGTTGCCTTGGCTGCGTTGCTCGAGGTGAGCTTCTGCCCGATCGATTTGACCGGCCCAAACAACGGACTCGACAATAAACCGCCGCCTGGACCCTTGGCGGAAGCCGCGACCGGCAGGGCCGGAATGACGATCTTCTGCCCTACAAAGATATCGTCGGGCGATTTGAGGAGCTTGCGATTCGCCTCGAAAATCCTGGTGATGTTGGCCCTTTTGTTGCCTTCTTCGAGGCCGTAGTATTTCTTGGCAATCGAAGCGAGGGTCTCCCCGTCGGCAACGGCGTGCGTTTTGGGCTCAGCAGGCTTGGGGAGTTGCACAGGCCTGATAATCATGGTTGTGGTTGGCTCGATAGTCTTGGGCAGCACCTGGTATGTGTCGGCCATAGCCGGCTTTGGAACGGATAGGCTATCCTCCGAGGGGCGCACCGGACCGATTGGGTTCTGAGATTCCTGTCCGCTGTGGGAATCCGTAAGAAGCGAACCGTAGCCGGGTATCGGGACTGCGTATCTAACATCAGCGTTGTCCGAAGCGGTCAGGGTCGGATTATCCAAAGTCGGCCGAGGTTCAACAGCCTGTTCGGTCATTTGCGGGGGAGGGCTTAAGACCTCGTCGGCCTTGCGCTCCCAGCCCCCTATGCCCGGCGGGTTATTCTTCATCATAATCTCGGTCAGCTCATTACTGTCGGGCTCTCCGCGAAGTTTCGGCAGGCCGTTGATAATGAAGGCAATAATAAATATGAAGACCAAACCTAACAGCAATCCAATTTTGGCGTCGGAAGTCATGGCAAAACTCCATTACACATTACCTTACTATTCCTCAAATTAGCGGCTCACAAGCACTATCGACTATACTATTTTCGTCGAGCAATCCTCAATTTTGCACTCCTTGCTCGCGGATTCTCACGGGTTTCAGCGTCTGAAGGCACAATGGGCTTTTTTGTCAGGACGGCGTAAATATCGTCTTGCGCGTTTTGCCTGAAATTACGTTTCACCATTCGGTCTTCAAGGCTGTGATAGCTGATAACAGCTATCGAGCCTCCTTTCCTGAGCACATCCGGCGAGGATACGAGCAGGTGCTCGATATTATCCAGCTCGTTGTTGACCGCAATTCTGAAGGCCTGAAAAGTCCTTGTTGCCGGATGAATTCTGTTCCTTCTTTTCTTACCGGGACGCGCCAGTGCACTGCAGACTATCGCGGCCAATTGTTCGGTCGTGGTAATGGGCTCATTAACGCGCTGCCGAACGATGAAACGTGCGATACGTCGCGATGCCCTGTCCTGGCCAAATCGGTATATCAAATCAGCCAGACATTTTTCGTCCGCTTCATTGATTATATCGGCAGCAGTCGTCTTTATTCTTTTGTCAATTCTCATATCCAGAGGCATATTTGCCTGGAAACTGAGGCCCATACCCGGGTCGGCCAACTGTCCCGAGCACAGTCCGAGGTCGGCCAATATGAAATCGGCCTTTTCTATGCCCTGCTTGCGCAGTTGCTCGGCGATCCTGGTAAAGTTGGAATGAACAAGAGCGACCCTGCATTTAAGGTCTGCTAATTTCAATCGGGCTCTGCGGATCGAGTCTTCATCCACGTCGAGACCGATGATAACTCCCTCAGGGCCTAAATTGCGGCCGAACAGCAGACTATGACCTCCGTGCCCAATGGTCGCATCGACCATCACCCCATCCGGCGGTAAGTCTATCTGTTCGGCCAAGGTCCCGGCAAGAACCGGAACATGTTCTACTGTCGAACCATTCACTTTCAGTCGTATCACGCAAATTGAGTCAATTGGCTGGCTCGGACTGCTTGCTCAGCCTATAGCAAGGGCGGCCTTGCTTGTTCGGAGTTCTTCAACAGCCGCTGAAAACCTGACGCCGGCGAACGCCTCGTTAAGGGCCTTGACCCGTTCCAGCCGCTCGCCAAGAATCGCCAGCGATGCAAAGGTCTGCTCGTCAACCCTCCTTTTGCCGGCCAGACTACGCGCCACTATTCGACAATGGTTCGAATCCGCTTCGATCATTCTGCCTCCCACTCCATGAATTAGAGTTCTTCGTTCCGTTTCTGCAAGACAATTTGCCTTGCCTGCGACATCTGCTTCTGGTACTGGGCCATGTGGTCCGAGAGATACTGCTCCCAGTTTTCGCTGTTCCACAGCTCGATATGGTCTCTGACGCCGATCAGCGTGATCTGGTCCTTCAGACCCGCCCTGCTCCGCAGCCTCTCGTTCAAGAGCAGCCTGCCCTGAGCGTCGAGCTCGACCTTGCTTGTCAGTGCGAAGCTTATACGCTCGAAGGCCACGGCCTCATCCGGGGCCGCGGCATCCGGTCCGATAGCAAGGACTATCCGCTCAAAATACTTCTCAGGATACAAACAGAGCACGCCGTTGGCGCCGAGGACGAGGTAGAAGTTGCTGCCGTGCTCGTCGGCATCGATCTGGCCCCTGAGCTTGTTCGAGACCAAGACCCTGCCCTTTTCATCCACAACGTGCTGATATTCGCCTGTTAGTAACAGCATGGAATATGGCCCACTGGATATACCTTTAATGGGCAATTCTACCACTTTCTACCACCACGTCAAGCGTCAAGCCTTTTTTCTATGGGATTTTTGACAAGATTTAATTATAGGACGGCCGCGAAAGAAACCTTAACTCACGTAATCAAAAGGCTTTACGCGAATACTGTGTTTTTTAGGGTTCCACCGTTTTTCTTAACGCCCCCTTGTGAATTCCGGCCCCAAAGGCTGAGATTGCCCCGCGAGAACAGGGAATTGCCACCACGTCAATCAACAGCGAAGAGATATCCCTGCCAAGGACCCGTTCTCCAGGAAACAAGACGCAGACAGACCAAGGGCTGTACAAAAGCAGGTTAGGGCTTTAGCTGGATTGCTCGGAAGGTCTTGCTGTTGGGATTCAGGAGGAATTTGTTGGGGCACATTCCATCGGGATTCAGCTCCCCTTCAACGCACTCCGATGGGTCGGCCACGCTGACAGGCAGCGTGCCGTCGTCACTGAGCAGGAGCAGCATTTCAGAGTTCGGGAAGGGCATCAATGCTTCGGGGCCAAAATTGCTTTGGCTCATCTGCTTGAGGATTTCAGGCTGCTGATCATTCCTGCCTGACCATCGGTACAAGGCGAACTGCCGTGTCTCGTCGGATGCGCCTGCAACAATGAAGAATGCCTTGTGGAAAGTTGAGTACTCTATGGACCTTATGCCGAGGCCGCCGAGGTCCCACAGCATGTAGTCACCGAAAACCGGCGCATCGCCCCGCTCAACCACGTCAGCCGGATTATTGAGAGTAACCACGAGTGCTGAGGCGCGGCCGGTCGATTTATCAACGGGTATAGGATTACGAAAGCCTATGTATAGCGTTTGCCCGTCGGCTGATGCGCTAAGACCCTCGATGTTGAGGCCTTCATCTTTCGGTGCGAGACTCTTTGTCCCTTTGCCTGAGAGACTTGTTAGGCCGAGGCCTGCGGCCTTATGCAGTTCTAAATCGCGCATCGACTTGAGACTGAGAAGGCCGGTCAAAAGGGTCGAACACGGCTTGCCCACGGGCTGAATCCGGACCTTGTCGCCCACGACGTCAATATCGGTGGCGAAGAATCGGTAGCGGTTGGGCCGCACCTTGCCGTCCTTGTTTCGCCCGTGCGAAGTAATCCAATAGACCCGGCGCCCAACCTTGGTCGCTCCCTCGATATCGGCTTCCGGATGGTCGGACTCAATCTTGAGGAATTCGGTCATATCATAAGAATAGACGGGCGAGTCGCCGCCGATCTTATAGACTCTCAGAATATTGTTTTCATCGTCGGCCATCACGAACATATCTTCGCCCAGGGCGACGGCGGCGGATGCATCACTGGCTCCGTGATAAACTTGAATTTTTCTGTCCGCCTGCGGCTCGGCCGTCGGCTGCGAGGCATAGGCATCGGAGAGGGCGCTGCGCTGCGCAACGCCGGCGGAGCCACTATCGGCCCCAGTGTCCTGAGCGGCAGAGCCTTGCAGCTCGGCGGAATCAGTGACTTTTTTGTCGTCGCAGCCGAGGCCAAGGAAGGAAATCGTTAGAATCGCAATTAGCCATAAATGCTTCATAAGAATACGTCCATTCACAGCGATTCTAACACCGCCCCGCTAATTGGCAAGCAAAAAACCCGGCGAACCACCATATCGGAGAACGAGACTGCGGCTGCGTTGCAGGTTATGCATGATTTTCCAATGTGCAACTATCTTCTGTTCCGCGGTACTTTTCATTAAGGGTACGGCGAATAATTTCATTCATCAGCAAGCCCGTTTTCTTCATTTCTATCCACATAGGCTACCACTTGTGCCGGTGGTGGAGTTTCACCCCCTCCGGGAGACTTATCAGGGAGCAGGTGCCGAGGCAGGAAGGCAAAGTTCGCAATCATCGTAGGGACTATCGCACTTGCAATAACAGTTGCCACAAGAAATGAATATTGCTGCCGCGTAACAATGCCGTGCGTTAATCCGTAGAGCGCCGAAATAGTCCCGAAAGTGAGGCCGGTGGACATCATTAGAGTGTAATACCAGCGTTCATTTTTCTCTTTCCGATACACTCCTACGACCGGATACAAGCCGAATATTTTGCTGATTACTTTTCCGCCAAAAAATATCAAGAAAATCATTGGAGCTGTAACAATCGCCGGCAAGGAAACCAACGACCCTGCCCGCAAAAAATAAAACGGCGTTAAAAACCCGATTGTCAACGTGCGCATCCGTCGCACCCATAAATGGTCTTCAGCAGCAAATCCAGCCAGAACCATCCCAACCAGATAGGCCGGCAAAACGGCTTCACTGCCGGACCACAGCGCCAAAGCCCCCAGGCTGAAAAGCACCAATAATACCCATTTGGCGCGGATGGCGGCCGTTCGTCGGCCGTACTTATCAGTGATATGCTTCGTGAGGAAAGGTAGTAATCCAATTACTATAGTGCTCACAGCGACAAAGACCAGGGTCTTGTACGTGAAAGGAGCGAACATAAGCCCCAAAGCTATCACAGTTCCAAGGTCGTTGACGAAACAAGCCCCAAGGATACCTTTGCCAAATTCCGTCCGATTGAAGCCGGTCTCAAGCATCACGGCATAGACTACAGCCATCGATGTAGTTGAAAGTGCTATACCGGCCAGCCAGCTCGCTTGAGAACTCCATCCTAACGCGTATTTTGCCAATGCCGCACAGCCCAGAAAGGGTGCAAAGAACCCCACCATGCCGATAACCGTCGTCTCCTTCCACTTCGCTTTGAAGATTGCCGGATCTAACTCCGCCCCGGCAAGAAAGGTAAGAAGCACCGCCCCGGTGCTTGCAAGGAATCTCAGCCATTCCACATTAGCCCCAAGAGAATCGGGGCCCCAGAAATGCTCGGCCACCGCTCCAGCGGCGATGCCAACGCAGATTTCAAGCAAAGCCATCGAAACGCGAAGGTGATTGGCAAGTATGGTGCTAACGACCGCAAGTGCAAGCCAAACAGCCGCAATACAATAAGCTTGTTCCATAGAGTTCTCCTTTACAATGCCTACCTGGTCTTGACACAGGCAACAAAAAACCCACTTTGCAGCGGGTTTCGACTCGCACTGTTGCGACTCCACCGCTGCAGAAACCTGCGCGGTAGGAGTCATCAGCCCGGTCAAGGCATTTATAAAGGGGGACTCCATCCCCAAACCGCGTTTCATTGTATTAAAATGCGATGAGGCGGTCAAGCTTTTTTTAGAATTTCGGGAGAGGCACACATTTTGCTCAGATCGGTGTACGCAAGGCCGCGACCGAAACAGTAATGAAAATCGCGGCGATAACATTCCCCTTTGCGGAACCAGGATCAATGGCTTGCAGAAATCGATATGGCTGATTAGAATCCGGGCGTGTGCAAATACGGCAGTTGAATCTAAGGAATTGGAGGCAAATATGAAGGTAGTGGCAATTAACGGCAGCGCTCGAAAGGACGGCAACACGGCTATCCTTATCAACCAGGCATTGCGGGCATTGGAGGCTGAGGGGATCGAGATCGAGATGATCCAGCTCTCCGGCAAAAGCATCCGGGGCTGCACGGCCTGCGGCAAGTGCTTCGAAAACAAGGACAAGAGATGCGCCGTCGATAACGATGCCCTGAACGAATGCCTGGGCAAGATGCTCGAAGCGGACGGGATTATCTTGGGCAGCCCGACGTATTTCGCCGATTTAAGCACTGAGCTAAAAGCCGTCATCGACCGCGCCGGCTTCGTCGCCCGGGCCAACGGCAATCTATTCAGGCGCAAGGTCGGGGCGGCCATCGTTGCGGTCCGCAGGGCGGGCGCGATTCACGCATTCGATTCAATCAATCACTTCTTTCTCATAAGCGAGATGATAATCCCCGGCTCATCCTACTGGAACATAGGCTTCGGCCTGAAAAAAGGAGACGCCAACGGAGACGAAGAAGGCCTCGAAACGATGCTGCAGCTCGGCAAAAACATGGCCTGGCTGCTAAAGAAGATAAACGCATAGACACGCCCGGATTTGTGGGAAGTCCGGCCAACTTCGGCGGCAGAGTATGACCGATGTTACCCGCATCCTGAACGCCATCGAGCAAGGCGACGCTCACGCAGCGGACGAATTGCTGCCTCTGATCTACGAGGAGCTGCGCCTGCTTGCCGCTCAGAAGATGTCGCGGGAACGGCCGGGCCAGACACTCCAGGCCACCGCCCTTGTCCATGAGGCATATATCCGCTTAGTCGGGGCCGAAGGCAAGGATTGGAAGGGCCGGACACACTTCTTTGCCGCGGCTGCGGAGGCGATGCGCCGCATCCTCATCGAAAACGCAAGACGCAAACGGCGGCTTAAACGCGGCGGCGGACAAGACAGAGTCGAAATGCAGGCCTCGGACTTGGCTATCGAAGGGCCTTCGGACGACCTGATCGCCCTGGATGAGGCGCTCAGCAAGCTCGCCCAAGAGGAGCCGAAAGTCGCCGACCTGGTCAAAATGCGCTACTTTGCCGGTTTGACACTCGAACAGTCGGCCGAGATACTGGGCATAACCCGGCGCACCGCAGACAGATACTGGGCCTACGCCCGAGCCTGGCTCCACAAGGAGATCGCCAAAGGCGATACTGCCGGCGCCCAATAGCCCGGCGGACGCACTTTTTGCAGAATTTTACATTTTCTCTGTCGCAATCTTGGCGCAAATGTCGCATTGCTTCTACGGAGAGGGGGCTGATAAGGAGTTATGCAATGAACGAGAAGCCAAAAGACATCAAAACAATCTTCGCAGAAGCCCTCGAAAAGCACACCCCGCAGGAGCGGGCCGCCTACCTCGACGAAGCCTGTGGCGACGATGCAGCCCTGCGCTCGAAAGTCGAGGAGCTGCTGAAATCCCACGACCAGGCAGGCAGCTTCCTTGAATTCG
>JAFGTU010000103.1 GCA_016933985.1 Sedimentisphaerales bacterium
GGGGGTTCACCACGAATTCTCACCAAGAGGCACGAAGGAGTATTAGACACGGGTACCTAAGGCACAAGCCTCACAGGTTTTTGTGGGCACAGAGAGAAAATGAAAGAGATTTGGCCGGGGACTCGATACTACCGGCGGAAGGGGACGGACGGCGGATGACGGAGGGACAGAGGACGGATCCTCGATGATGGATGATGGATTCTCCCCCTGATGGGTCTCCGTTTTGCTCCGAGAAGCTGGATACCGGATTCTTGATTTATGTGCTCAGCGTAGAATGCAACCAGCCTGGGTCTTGCCCGCAGAGAGGATCTCATCGAGATCCTGGGGCCAAAGCATCTCGCGCCTTCCTTCTGCGTTCTTGTAGTTCATGCCAAGCGCATAGCCGTATCCGTAGCTGTTGTAGAGAGCAATGGCCCGTTGCTGCTCTCGCGTGGTACGGCAACGCATAATTGCGTAGTATAGCATCATCTTGGCTGCGTTTCGTCCGGCCTCAGCGGGCGCCATTTCCTCGCAGCCCTTCGGCACGGATTTCGAGTAGATGACCTCGCCGATCTTCTCCATGTACCAGAAGGTCATCTCGAAGGCAGCCTCGGCGAGCGACTCCTTCGACCATTTCAAGGTGATACGCCACTCGTTATTCCCGGTCTGAATGATCTCGTCGTCGTTTTGTGGCGGTTCACCCGGGTCCACACGAAGCAACCGGCCAGTTAGCGACTCTTCGAACCGGAATGATCGCGGCAGCTTCCATCCGCTGGGCAGAACGGAAATGCGTGCAACCCGCCGGTTTTCCCCATAGCCTATTTTGACCTTCTCGGCGGGATAGTCAACACCGCTAACCCGGAGGCCCCGCTTCGCTCGGCGCAGATGACGGTCGAGCTGTTCGCGCAGACGACGCGCAGAACAGATGTATGACTTGACCTCCGCGACACCGAGCAACGAGACACATGGGGGGGAATTTGCCCTGTGCTCCTCTACCATAATGTGCAAGTCGGCGCCCTTGAGTAGGGATCTGCCGTTTGAAGCAGGGACGCGAACCGAATCGCCGATATAGGGCCGTGCACTTCCTGGAATCTCATCGTTCCTTTGGAGCCGTCGGATGAGTTCCATACACGGCTTGGCCGCAAGTAGTTCTGCAATCGTCCCTTTGAAGCAGTTCACCATGTGCGAGTAGATAAAGGCGATAGCGGCGGCTGTGTCAGCGTCGGAGAGGCGGCGTCCCACCAATTCTGGCGGAATCTCCCCAGTATCCTCGTAAGGGCCTTTGAGCAGAAACTCCTGGAATAGCCTGCCTCGCGGGTGTGTCTCAATCTCGCGTATGGAGGCAGCGAGCGATTGTCGAAAAATGAAAAGTGGATCGGTCCCGTTTGCGAATACCGCACCCCCCGCCAATGCTGATTGGAGCGCAGACTTGACGTCCTTGCCCAGATCAGAACGGATGAGATCAAAACCGATGGCGGCAAGAAGCGATGCGGAACCTGAAATCATGCCTAAAACCTCCGGTGGTTGCGGCGATAGCAGCTTCCGCATAACACGCCTCGGATTGTTTCTCACAAGACAAGCATTTCGGTATTTGAAGCGATGAGTGCTATGACAAGCCGGCAACGATGTCATCGGGTATGTCGAAGTTTGCGTATGCGTTCTGGACGTCGTCGTGGTCGTCGAAGGCGTCCATAAGGGCCAGTATTCTCTTTGCAGTATGCTCGTCGCTGACGGGGACCGTAGTCTGGGGCACCATCGCAATCTCGGCCACCTGGGCAGGTATTTCTGCGGCTTCCAGTGCCTTTTTCAACTGCTCGAAAGCGCCCGGCTTACAGGTAATCTCAAAGACCTCGCCGGTGTTTTCCATATTGTCGGCACCGGCGTTGAGGGCAATTTCGAGTAGCTGCTCTTCTTCGGCGCCAGCAGTATTGACGGTAATAAGGCCCTTCTTGCTGAACATCCAGTTGACGCATCCGCTGGTGCCTAATGCTCCCCCGCACTTCTCGAAGATTCTTTTTATCTCGGGCCCGGTGCGATGCCGGTTGTCCGTCAGGGCCTCCACCATAACCGCCACCCCGCTGGGGCCATAGCCCTCGTAGAGGACCTCTTCGAAGTTCACGCCCTCGAGGTCGCCGGTGCCTTTCTTGACCGCCTTTTCGATGGTATCTTTGGGCATGTTTGCCGCTTTGGCCTTGTCAATAGCGTAGCGGAGCGCCAAGTTAGCATTCGAGTCGCCGCCGCCGCTCTTGGCCGCCACTATTATCATGCGGGCGACCTTGCTCCAGACCTTGCCGCGTTTAGCGTCGTTTGCGGCCTTCTTGTATTTTATCCCGGCCCAATGTGAATGACCTGACATATCTGCTCCCGACTGCATTCCACATTATAAAAGTAATGCGCAACCGGACGTGCGCCGGCCCGTATTATACACGATATTTTCGGAAACGTAAGCTCTTTCTGCCAAATTCGCTCTATTGTCTGCTGAAGCTGCTTGCACGGGACAGTCTTACAGATGGATAATTCTTTGCGGCCTGGTTTAAGCGGCTCAGGCAGCAACGCCATAACCTTTGCCACAAGCTGTATTTATGAGCGGCGGCCCGAAAAAAAAGAGGCCGAAAGATTTGCTTGTTTTTTTCTTGACCGGGAATTGCCGATACCCTATTATTCGGTTGTTGTAAACTACTGATGATGAACCGAATTGTGGGTCGCAACGAGTCATTTGTATGTGGTTTCGTTGTTGTGAAAACAGGGACCCACCGGGCAGAGATAGGCTCGTAAGTCTTTTCTCTGGCGGTAGTAAAGTTGCAAAGACACTGTCGGGGTTGGCTGCAAAGCACGGCCTGGGATTGCCAGGCAAGCTCTTGCCGGACGACCGGAAGTGAATTTAGCGTGAAAACGAAATCTGCTTGAAGAACAGCGTTCGCTGATTATCGAGGGAGTGTTAGGATTGTGTACGAGAATTAGTCAATTTTGGGGCAATGCGGGCTTGTCAAAGCTGGTAACAGCCGCGATTGGAGTGTGTTTTGGCCTCAAGTAGCTGATTCTGCGCCTTTTCACGAGTAGGATTTCGTAAATCACCGCCGTTTCTTTGGGACTTTCCCGCCGAGGACTTCTAAGAACCGCCCGGTTCTCATTTTGCGATAATGCACGAATCGCAAACTGGGTGCTTTCATCATCATTGGTTGGTTCTTGACTCTATGATAATTGCAAGGGAAAGGACTGAATCATGGATATTCTTATGGAGATAGGGCCTACAACGGTGGCCGGCGCCGTTTTCGTGGGCCTTCTTCTGGGCGGCTGCCTGGTGGCTATCGGCTATCAGATAGTCTCGCGGGCAAGGTCCAAGAGCTTAGCTCAGGACCGTCAGCGACAGATAGATTCGGCCGAGAAAGAGGCCGAAAACATCATCAAGTCCGCCCAGATTGACGCCGCCGCTGAAGTCATTAGAAAGAGAGAGGAATTCACAAACCAGGCGAATAAAACTCGCGCCGAGCTGCACGAAATCGAATTGAGGCTGAGCAAACACGAGGATGCGCTCGACCGCCAGGCGGACCTGCTCCAACAGCGAGAGAAAACTGCGAAACAACAGGAGCAGGAAGTGGAGAGAAAGCAGCGCAACGTCGATCTCAAGGAAAAGGAGCTCAGCTCGCTGCTGGCACAACAGAAGAACCAGTTGCTCAAGATTACGGCAATGGATGTCGCAGAGGCAAGGGAGCTTCTGCTCAAGCGTCTGGAAGACGAATGTGAACATGAGATGTCGGGGTTGATCCAGCGCAAGGTTGACGAGGCAACCGAATCTGCCGACGAGAAGAGCCGCGAAATTATCAGCACGGCAATTCAGCGCTATGCGGCCGAGCAGACCTGCGAGGCTACCGTTTCCACGGTTGATATACCCAACGACGACATGAAGGGGCGTATAATCGGCAGGGAAGGCCGCAATATTCGCGCCTTTGAGAAGGCTACCGGCGTCGATGTCATAGTCGATGACACGCCCGGCCTGATAGTCGTCAGCGGATTTAGCCCTGTCAGACGCGAGGTTGCCCGTTTGTCTATGGAGAAGCTCATCCAGGATGGAAGAATACATCCGTCCCGAATTGAGGAGCTGGTTGCTCAGACTCGCAAGGAGGTGAACAACAAGGTCCTTCAAATCGGCAAGGACGCCTCCGTTGAGACGAACGTCAGGGGTTTGAACAACAAGATCCTCAGCATGCTCGGCGCCCTTAGCTACCGAACGAGTTTTGGGCAAAACGTTCTTCGGCACAGTGTCGAAGTTGCTTTCCTTTCGCAGGTAATGTCCGACGAGCTCGGGCTTGACGGATCGATAGCGAGACGGGCCGGCCTGCTGCACGACATAGGCAAGGCAATCGACCATGAGGTCGAAGGCAGCCACCCGGTAATCGGCGTGAATTTTCTCAAGCGTTTCAACGAATCTGCGATCATACTCAACGCCGTGGCCGGCCATCACGGCGACATCCCGGCGGACAACCCTTATACTCCGCTGGTTGCCGCCGCCGACGCAATCAGCGCTTCGCGGCCGGGCGCCAGAAGGGAAACGCTCGAGAGATACATCAAACGGCTCGAACAGCTCGAGGAAATCGCCGCCGGGTTCAAAGGCGTCGAGAGCGCTTATGCAATTCAGGCCGGGCGGGAAATCCGAGTGATTGTGAACGCCGGCGAAGTGGATGACGAGGCCGCAATGAAAGTCGCACGGGACATCGCGAACAAGATCCAGAACGAAATGACGTACCCGGGCGAGATACAAGTAACGCTGCTGCGCGAGGTTCGATGCATTGAATACGCCAAGTAAGCAGGCGCGGGCAAGATACTTGTAGCCCGGTTGCAGGGGCGTCTCGGCGTGTGGCGGACGCAAGAGACGGCCGAGACGGCCGTGCCACGAATATACGCAATACGAGAGACAGATTATGAAGGTGAACATCCTTTGCATCGGTGATATTGTCGGCCGGCCCGGCAGACGAGTCGTGGCGGAGAAGCTACATTCGCTTGTCAGAGAGCGTGATATTGACTGCGTCATTGCCAACGCCGAGAACGCGGCGGGCGGCTCCGGACTGACTCCGCAAATCTATGAGAAACTGCTCCGCTATGGGGTCAACCTGGTCACATTGGGGGACCACACCTATCGCAAGAGAGATATCACTCCGACTCTCGAAACGGCCGCGAACATTGTTCGGCCCGCCAACCTCTCCGAGCAGGCCTCCGGCAGACGGACGGCCACATTCAAGACGGGAAAAGGCCCCACTGTAGGGGTCGTCTCGCTGATAGGGCGAATCTTTATGAAGCCAGCCGACTGCCCCTATAACGCTATTGACAGAATCCTGCCCCAGCTCGAGCAGGAAGCTGAGATTATAGTAGTCGATGTCCACGCAGAGGCCACCAGCGAGAAAATCGCAATGGGCTACTATCTCGACGGCAGGGTGAGCCTGTGCTTCGGGACTCATACGCACGTCACGACCGCCGACGAGCGGATTCTCCCGCAGGGCACGGCCTATATCACCGACGTCGGGATGACCGGGGCACATGATTCCGTGCTGGGGCGAAAGGTGGAGAACGTCCTGAAGTCGTTCAGGACTCAGATGCCCTTCCCATTTGAGATCGCCACCGACGATGTAAGAATGAATGCAATCCTTGCCACCGTTGACAGCAACACGAAAAAGGCCGAGCGTATCGAGCGGGTCAGGATAGACGCCGATACGCCCGAGACAACCGGCTACGACAGCGACGACGGCAAGCCGGAACACTTCAACAACAACTTTTAGAAGCGCCCCTGGCGCTGCCGCCATCGGCGGGCCGGGTTCAGTCCGGCTTATATCGGGCCTGGGTAGGCTGTACCTTCACGCATGCAACGAGAAAACGGGCCGCCGACTCAGTATTCTGTGTAAGATTCTCAATCTCTTCGGCGAGGGGCTTTTCGACAAAGCCGGCCCAGGCGGTTGGATGCCCGTCGCCCATCAACTTATAGAGTCCGTCAATGCGCGCCGGCACGGCAACGGGAGGCTCATTTGGGCTTGAGGTCATAAACTGCACGCCGATTAATGCGGCAACGGCGATACAGGCAGCCGCCAACGCGGGACGCCGCCATCGGATTGGCAGCGCAAATCTCTCGGCCCGCCCGTGTCTGGCAACGGTCGTCGCCGTCAGAACGCGCCGGCCAAAGTCGGCAAGCAGCTCATCGTCCCCGGAGTTCTCGGCCGCCTCCCTGCTGAGGCCCTCGCCCAGCGAGAGGCAGACCTGGTGAAATCCTCTGCAATGAGGACAATTCTCGATATGTCTCTGCGTTGCCGGCGACAATTGATCGCCGGCATCGACGGCATTCGAGATCATAAACTTATATAGCCAGCAGAGCATTACACACCTTCGACTTTCATAAGAGCCAATGTCTCTTTCAGTGACGCCTTGCCGCCGCCCTTGCGTGCGGCGGCCATATCCTGCAATTTCTCCGCCAGCCGCATCCTGGCGCGACACAGGGCGACCTTGACGCTGACCTGGGAGTTGCCCATCACTTTTGCAATTTCCTTTATCGGCATGTCCTCGGCGTATCGCAGCCAGAGCGCCTCGTACTGAATTGGCGACAAGGTCCGGGCCGCAGCCCATAAACTCTGCCGCGTCTCACCCTGGGCGATCCGGTCGCGTGGTCCAGGCTCAATAGCCTTTGCCTCCAGAACCGCCCTTCCCGCCGAGGCGGACCGGCGCAACCGGGTGCAC
>JAFGTU010000104.1 GCA_016933985.1 Sedimentisphaerales bacterium
AAAGCTCGGGCGGACAATTACTTACGCCCAATTAGCAAAAGAGGTCGGCAAACCCAACGCCGCAAGAGCCGTCGGAAACGCTGTTATTGCCCGACTGCCCAATCCGCTCCTCAGCACGATTATCCCGGCCCGATGGAGAACTGGGTGAACTCGCCGGGATTATACTGCTGTATCACTGCCTGAAGGTCGCCCACCGTCACGGCCTTGATCGCCTCGATATCGTCTTCTATGGTTCGGTACTGCTCCAGGTACGTCCAGTTGAAGCCCAGATCAACCAGCCTGCCCATCGGCAGCTCGTTCTTGATGACCAGGGCGCTAAGTATCTTATTCTTGGACTTTTGCAGCTCGTCTTCTGCTACCCCGCCGTCGGCAACACTTTTGAAGACGCCCCGGACAATATCCATCACCCGTGAGACGTTTTCGCTGCCGCAGCGAATATAGCTGCAGAACGCCCCCGTCCCGTCCATGGCGGCAAACTGCATCGACGCCGCCTCGGCCAGGGCTTTATCGACAAGCTCCCAGAAGAATCGGGAGCCGACGTCGTCGCCGACAATCGTCGCCAATAGCGATCCGGCAAAACGCGTCTGGTCCTGCGCCGACATACCGGGACTCATCAGACATATATGCTCCCTCGCCAGACCGGATTTTTTGAGCCGCTTACTTTTCTTGCTGCCTGTACAATGCCGCAGTTTCCTCGGCGCAGCCTGCCGGGGCCATTTGCTGCAAGCTCCTTCGATAATGGAACTAATCTGCGGCCAATCGAAATTTCCCGTACAGACTACTACCATATTATTCGGCGAGTAACGCGTGGCGAAGTAGCTCCGCATCTGCCCAGCCGTCAGGCCGGCTATGCTCTCTTCGCTACCCAGGACGCTGTAGCCGCATGGATGGCCGTCGAAATGCAGAGACCTGCACCGCTCCATCACATCAAAGCTCGGCAGGTCCTTATACATCGCAATCTCCTCCTTGATAACGTTCTTTTCCATGTTAAAGTCGTCATCGCGAAGCGCAGGCCTCATCAGCTCGATCCAGAGCTTCGTAACCTCAGCCAGGTACTCGGGGAGAACCGCAGCGTAAAACACCGTATTCTCTTCGCTCGTAAAGGCATTGAACTGCGCGCCGGTCCGGTCGAACGCCTCGTTGACCTCGAGGGCGCTTAGTTTTTCCGTGCCCTTGAACAGCATGTGCTCGAGATAGTGCGAGACGCCGTTAATCTCACTCGTCTCATCGCGCGACCCGGTCTTGACAAAAAAACCGACCGCCGCCGATTTGGCCGATCTGTTGACCTCACCGATCAACCGCAGCCCGTTATCCAATACCTTCTTCTTAAATTCCATACGTCTCTCTGTTAAACACTGACTTTCTTAGGACCGACGGTGACAACCGTGAAATCCTTAAATTTCTTGTCTCGCAAGAATCCGACAACCGAATCGACGGTCGTGGCCTCAACGGCATCCTTTATTTCATCAAGGCTTCGCACCCTGCCCAACACGTAGTAATCGCCGCCAATCGCGCCGGCCCTGCTGCTCGACGACTCGCTCTGCAATATCAACGCGCTCTTAAGCCCCACTTTCGCACGAGCCAGCTCTTCGTCGCTGATGCCGTCGGCAAGCCGGCTGAATTCGCTCGTTATCACATCGAGCGTCTCCTGCGACTTCTCCGGCGTCGTGCCCGCATAGCACATTATGCCCGCCGCATCCTTCAAGGCGTGATACCGCGCCCCGATTGCATAGCACAGCCCGCGTTTCTCCCGCACCTCGGTAAAGAGCCTTGCGCTCATCCCGCCGGAGAGGACCGAGACGGCCAGTCTGGCATTGTAGTAATCCTCATCCATTAACGTTACCGAATCAGTCATCAGGCCGATATGCACCTGTGCGCTCTCGTCGTCGATGTGCGTATATTTCCCGGCGCGCGGCCTCAGCTCGACCGCTCCGCCCGGCTCTCGCCGCTGCCCCGCAAACAGCCTCTCCAACTGCCTGGAAATCTTCTCGAAATCGTACTTGCCTGCAACTGCAAAGATCGTCTGCGATAAGTTGAAATTATCCTTTACAATCGCCCGCGCCTTCTCAGCAGTGAGCGACTCAAGCTCGGCCACGCGCCCAACCGTGCTGCGCCCGAGAGGATGCGGATAGAACTGCTCTCGAAGCTCAATCATGACCTTATGCCTCGGATCGTCGTCCAGCGAATGTACTCCGTCGATGGCCAATTGCCTTGCCGGAGCGAACTGGTCCGCCTGGAGACTCGGCCTAAGTATGATATCGGCGTAGAGATTCAGGGCCTCGGCCAGGTTGCTCGCCTCCAGTGCCGCGCCGAGCGAAATATGCGCGCTTCCGACCAACTCGGAACGATGCAGCCCCAGTCCGTCGAGGGCATCGCCGAGCTCCCTGCTGCTCTTATCCCCGGCCCCCCGGAATATCCAGTCGCTGATAACGTTCCCAGCCCCGCAGCATCCTTCCGGCAGCACCGCTGCCCCGGCCGGCAGCATAAAATTGAACGCCGCCGACTCAACGGCATCCATCGGCTCGCCCAGAACCACCATCCCGTTGCCTAATATATGCTCATCAAGTCTTTCTGCCATTAACACCATTCCCCTACAATTTTTCCGACCATATTACAACTTCCCCCCATCTATCGCAACTCAACACTCAAAACCAAAACCTAAAAACTCCCTTTTATCCCCTCCCTCCGGTCTCCTGATCCCCTGGTCGCCCGATCTTCCATACAAAACGGGTGGCAACCTCCCCATAGGGGGGGGATGGTCCGCACCCGACACAACTCAAAACTCAAAACCTAAACCTAAAAACTTCTTTTTCCCCCCCTTGCCCACCACAATCCCAGACCCCAATTTACCCCCCCCCGCTTTCGTACGCGTTTAGCGGCATGAAACCTCTTTGTGGCACGGCCATCTTGGCCGTGGTCGCACGGGCTTCAAGCCCGTGCCCTGCCAGACCGCTACCAATGCAGTTCTTCGGCTAAACACGTACCTGGTTTCACCGGGCGTTCTTTCCTTTTCCACCCCGACGTACGGGCGACCCCATGTGGTAGCCCACGCCCGGAAGCCCCCAGGTTTATCCTGAGGGTCATCCGGGGGGTCATCCCGGAGGTCATCCCCATACCATAAAACCCCAACCTTTTTCCCAAAAAATACCTGACAAACACACCAAAACCTGATACCCTAAACCTTATAGATGCCGTCCAGAGCATTGTCGAAGGGCCGAACGCCCCGACCCTGACGCATCTATTTGGAGAACACTATGCGAGATTCGTGCCACTCTACGTCCCGCCAATGCCGGGATTACTACGGAAAGTAGCATACAGAAGAACCTCAATAAACAGGGGGAACCGAGTGAATCGTCCCCAGATTTGAAGACTAATGTTGTCAGAGAAAGGCCACATTTATGCACATAAACAAAATCAAAATCGAAGGGTTTAAGACCTTTCGCAAGTTTGAGATCGCACTGAACAATGAACCCCTACCCGTTGTCAAGACCATTATTCCCTTTGTTTAAGGTGTAAGTTGTAACGCTTTGCTTGACCCGGTCGCTTTGCGGA
>JAFGTU010000015.1 GCA_016933985.1 Sedimentisphaerales bacterium
CAAGTTGCATCCATTTTTCTGGCCCATCCCCAAACGCCGCACCCAAAGCAACTGCCATATCGGGGGTTATTGCCCGTTTTCCTTGAATAATTTGATTGATAGCTGGTAAGTGTTGCTTTAATACCTGCGATAAAACATCCTGGGTCCAACCTCGTTTATGAAGCTCTTTTCGTATTTCATCGCCTGGTATTAAAATGGGTTCATTATTCATACGTCAATATTCTCCTAAATAGTCTCATTTCCTGAATATTATACCTTGACTCCTGCAAGATGTCAATATAATATTTTAATTAAAACAGTAAATTTTTCTTGCATATTCTTGACCGGTCAAGTATAATGGTCAGTATGAATAAGCTAACGAACGAAAAAAGATGCCAAGTAATTGCGTCCCTTGTTGAGGGTAACTCTATTCGTGCTACCGTCCGTATGACCCGTGTGGCCAAAAATACTATTACAAAGTTATTGGCCGAAGTTGGTGCGGCGTGTTGGGAGTATCAAGACAAGGTGCTTCGCAATTTGAATTGCAATCGCATTCAATGCGATGAAATTTGGTCGTTCTGTTATTCCAAACAAAAGAATGTTCCCAGTGACAAACAAGCCGAATTTGGTTACGGAGATGTTTGGACATGGACAGCTATGGACGCTCATACAAAATTAGTTCCTTGTTGGCTTGTTGGCTTACGTGACGCTGACTATGCTTACGAGTTTATGCATAATTTGGCCTTAAGAGTTTCAAATCGTATCCAACTGACAACGCATGGTCATAAAGTTTATCTCGATGCAGTAGATGACGCATTTGCCGGTGAAATTGATTATGCGATGCTTGTAAAAATTTATGGAGCAGAACAGCCTAACGATACCAAATTCAGCCCTCCAAGTTGTGTCGGGACTCAACAAGTGGCTATTGTGGGAGATCCTAACCGTTGTCATGTTTTCACCAGTTTTATTGAACGGCAAAATCTGACTATGAGAATGTGCATGCGAAGATTTACTCGATTGACGAATGCTTTTTCAAAAAAGATTGAGAATTTACAAGCAACTATTTCCCTCCATTTTATGTATTATAATTTTTGCCGTATCCACCAATCCCTGCGAATAACTCCAGCCATGGCTGCCAGCGTATCTGGCCATTTGTGGGAAATATCTGAAATTGTTGATTTGTTTGAGTCAAACTGACCCACTACCAGACGCCAGCGGCCAAATGACGCCCCCGGATACAAAGAGAATACACTATTCGAAGTAGCACACCGCCTTTTGAGTAAGCATATCGCCAACGATTCGAAGGTGGTCGAGGCCCGTTTCGCATACGTGGACAACACCGTCATATTTGCCCGCTTCAGGCACGAGCTTCGCGAGGAGATTGGGCATCTCAAGGAGCCGATCCCTGTTCAAAACAACGTTGTCCCTGCTCGGAAACAAGGCGACGTAGAAGATGTTGGTCTCGACGAGGTCCTGGAAGAAATGCGTCCCGAAGGAAAGCTCCGGCATCAGGCCGGCGCTCTCATAGGCCATCTCGACCAGCACGGCGGCATTGCTGATCTCGTGAAAGCTTACAGGAACGCCCAGGCTCGGCGTCGAAGTGCCCCACCTGCCCGGCCCGAGCAGCATCGTTGCATCCGTCAACTTGTCACGTATGAGCCTGTTCAATTTCCCGATCAATCTGGCAATGTCATATTTGTGTGAGAGCGGCAGCCCTGAATAGCCTTCCGGGTCAATGTGAACAAGCCTGCTTATCTTCTGTGATATACAGCCTCCCATGAAGCAGCCTTCGGTCTTGAAGATTATCTTCTCCGGCTTTATGGCCGCCGGAAGCGTGACATGCGGCCCGGAGCCTTTGGTCTGCAAAGGTCTGCACTGCAGCAGGTTGATCATCGTTGAGCCGCCTTCGGTGAAGTTGGCCGTGAACTCGACGTCCACGGGATAGCTGTAGGCCCTTTCGAGGGCTTTCAGTATCTTTTGCATATTCGGAACGAAGCTTGTCTGCGAGAAGAGCTTTTTGAAAGTAAGGATCCGGTATTGCCCGCCGCGCCCGGTCTGTTCTCTGACCTGCCTGGATAGTTGAGGATCGTTGACGGCGATATAATCCAACTCTATATCGAGACCTTCGGCCAGCAGCTCATCGAACGCAACCGTCCGCAGGCTGTTGTCTCGCGTATCGAGCAGGTCAACGCGGCGCTGGGAGTACTTCCGCACATCGTCCATCCCCGCAACCGGCCTGGTCAGAGGCGCATCAAGGGCGACTATCCGCGGATAATCGTCCTCGACTCGATTCACCGCCCGCGTGCCCAGGCCAAAGACCAGCCTGAGCATCCCCGCCTTCGGGTCCATATCCGGTTTCCAGACGAACGGATTATGCGACATCCCCACGCCGGCAAGGTCGGGGAAGAAATAGCCGTTGCGGTGTGAACCCGAAACACGCTGAACCAGCAGCGCCATCTGCTCGTCCTCCTGGTCCAGCCCGCGCTGCAGGCGATATGTCAGGGCGTCTTGGCCCATTGTGCTTGCATATACGCGGCGCACGGCCTCTTCGAACCGTCGGTATCGCTCGTCGGGATCGCCCTGGTTGACGCAGAAGAGGCTCTCGTATTTCCCGGCAAAGGCATTGCCGAAGGCATCCTCCAGCAAGCTGCTCGAACGCACGATAATCGGCGATTGGCCGAAATACTCTATCATCTCACGAAACTGCTCGCAAATCTGATCGGGAAACTTGCCCGTCAGCAGTCTTTCCCTCAATTCCGAAGCGACCTTGAAATAGCCATCTTCCGATTTTTGCTCCATCCTAAGATTCCACCAGCCGTTCTCCACGAGATAAGTGTAGAAGACGTCCGAACCGACATAGAACGAATCATGAGGCTCCAAACAGCCGCTCAATCCGAGTGACTGATCGGCTGAAATAACCTTGTTGGCGAGCAACATGCCAACGGCCTTGCCCCCGATGAAGCCCGTTCCGATCATCCGTTTCCTGATATCAAGCAGGTCTTCGAGAGAGAAATGCGCTTGTGCAAGCGACAATATCCGCTCCTCGCGCCCGATCATCATTCTGCACAGTTGCTCGATCGCGCTATTTCTTTGCTCAGATGAAGCGGGCACTCTCTGGCACAGCTCCTCCACGTCGAGAAAAACCCGATCCCAGTAATCCAAGGCCCTCTGAGCCGGTTCGGGTCCCTTCCTCGAAAAATACGAAATCAGCCGCGCAGCGTCAACGCTCGTGGTAATCGGGACAAACTCATCGCCCTTGCGGATGTGCGGAAGGAACATCGTCGGCGAATAGCGCCGCCAGACTTTGAGCGGGTGCACGTGAAAGCTCCCCTCGAAGCTGTAAAGGTCGAGCAGAATCTGCGTAGTCTCGCGGATACGCGCTATCGTCTTGTAGGAGTGCTTGTCACGCAACAGGGCGAAATATGCTATCGTATCCAGCTCAAAGAGATACGGACAGGTAATAAGGAAGAAATTGCCTATCATCAAATCCGTCACCCAGGCGCTGAGCAGGTCGGATAGACAGTCAAATACATAATAGGCCTCTTTGCCCTCATCGGTGATTATGTTGTGCACCTGCGAAGAAAAAGTCTCGAAGCCGCTGTTTGCATCCAGATTGTGAATCGCAACATTCTCGCCGGGTTCGACGAGGGGAGGATGGGCGGCAAATCTCATATAGACAAGCTTCCGGCCGTCCCGCGCGGCCCGTGAAACGTAGGGCCTCACGAAACTGCGAAAGTGCTGCACGCTATCTACCTGCCAGACAACGTTATCGCCCTTCTGCAGGCCCGTCAGAATTTTATCCAAGCCTTCAAGACCTGTGCTTGCCCACCCGGCCATATTTCAGTTCCCCAATTGTCCATTTTCGCAGACAGCACCTGCACTAACCGACACTATCATAATCGCCATACACACAATCACAAAACGGCAATTCCAAAGAAACAAAAAAGGGCGATCCCATCGAGAATCGCCCTCTTTTCAATCTGCAGTGATTTATCGTATTTTAGACAACGCCCTGATCGAGCATTGCGTCGGCCACCTTGACAAAGCCGGCAACATTTGCACCCATTGCAAGGTTGCCCGGCTGGCCATATTCCTCAGCGGCGTCGAAGCACTGCCTGTGAATGGCGATCATGATGTTGTGAAGCCGCTCATCGACCTCTTCCCGCGTCCAGGAAAGCCGCATTGAATTCTGCGACATCTCCAGGCCGGACGTGGCAACGCCCCCTGCGTTTGCCGCCTTGGCCGGGCCATAGAGTATCTTCGCGGCCAAATACCGGTCGATAGCCTCAGGCGTGCTCGGCATGTTGGCGCCTTCGGCGACGACGTAGCAGCCGTTTTTCAGCAGATTCTTGGCGTCTCCGCCGTCAATCTCGTTCTGGGTCGCGCTGGGGAACGCACAGTCGCACTTGATATCCCACGGTCGTCTTCCTTCACGATACTCTGCGCCGAACTTGTCGGCATAATCCTTCATGCGCCCGCGCCGCACGTTCTTAAGCTCAAGAACGAATGCAAGCTTCTCATCATCAATCCCGGCAGGATCATAGACTGTGCCGTTCGAGTCCGACAGGCTGACAACCTTTGCGCCGAGCTGATTGAGCTTCTCGACTGTGTATTGCGCCACATTCCCGGAGCCGGAGACGGTGCAAATCTTGCCCTCGAAGTCATCGCCACGGGTCTTCAGCATTTCCTCGGCAAAATAGACGCACCCATATCCGGTTGCTTCCGGGCGAATAAGTGAGCCGCCCCAGCTTAACGCCTTGCCGGTCAAAACGCCGGTGAATTCGTTGCGAAGGCGCTTGTACTGGCCGAACAAGTAACCAATTTCGCGTCCGCCGACGCCAATATCCCCCGCGGGGACATCGGTATCCGGGCCGATATGGCGGCAAAGCTCGGTCATAAAGCTCTGGCAGAAACGCATAACCTCGTTGTCGCTCTTGCCCTTGGGATCAAAGTCCGACCCCCCTTTGCCTCCGCCCATGGGCAGAGTTGTAAGAGAATTCTTAAAAACCTGCTCAAAACCCAGAAACTTCAGGATGCTCGCATTAACCGTAGGATGGAACCTCAGCCCTCCCTTGTACGGACCCAGGGCGCTATTGAACTCAAACCGAAATCCGCGGTTGATCCGCACGTTCCCTTCGTCATCCTGCCAGGGAACACGGAACATTATCTGCCTTTCCGGCTCGACAACCCTGTCGAGAATCTTGGCATCCATGTATTCGGCATGCCTCTCGATCACCGGCACAAGGGAGTCGAGAACTTCTTTGACGGCCTGCTGAAACTCCGGCTCACCCGGATTCCGCCTGAGAACCTGCTCATAAACACCTTCGACAATTTTGTTTGCAGCCACTTTTGTAGCCTCCACTAATAAAACGTTGAGATTTCTGTGGTCAAGCCGCCCGCAATAAGCTAAACTAATGACATTATCACAGTTTCACATTAGGTTAGACGGCATAACTCAATCAGTACAATATTACGCATTGTAAAGATACAAGACAAGCGACTAATAATAATAGAGCGCATTAGGATAGCTTATAATGCACATAGAAATGTTTAGAGTGTTCTGCGATTTGGCTGATTTACGCAGTTTCTCAAGAACCGCAGAAAAGCACTTTGTCAGCCAATCTGCGATTTCACAGCAGCTCGCACAACTGGAAACCGCCCACAAGTGCCAGCTTATCAACCGGAAGAAACGGCCCATTGAGCTTACCAAGTCCGGGCGGCTTCTGTACAGTGCGGCCAAAGATATGCTCGAGAGGTACGACCATTTCAAGAACGAGCTAAGCACACTGAAAACCTCGACCGGCAGCAGAATAAACGTGGGCGCCATATTCAGTATCGGGATGCACACCCTGCCGGACTACGTCAAAAAACTCATGGTCAGCCACCCAAATGTGAACGTTCATATTGAGTACTTCAGCGCCGCAAAGATATACGAGCTGGTTCTGGCAGGGCAGATCGATATCGGTCTTGTTGCCGTTCCCAAAAAGGACAAACGGCTGGACGTCTATGACTTCGAGGATGAGCCGCTGGTCGTAGCGTGCAGCCCCAAACACCCCCTGGCCCATGAGCCCCGGATTGACATTCACCGACTTCAATTCGAGAAGTTCATCGCGTTTGAAAAGAACGTGCCGACGCGCCACTGGATCGACGGCATCCTCGAACGGTACAATGTCGCCGTGCGATGCGTGACGGAATTCGACAACATCGAAACGGTCAAGCGGGCGGTCGAAATAGACGCCGGCATAAGCATACTGCCTCAGACTGCGATGCTTCAGGAGCTCGCCGCCGGGACAATAAAGGCCGTGCCCTTCTCGAATGAGAAGTTCGTCAGGCCCACGGGTATAATCGTTCGAAAAGGTAAGATATTGGGTCAGGCAGGCCGATACTTCATCGAATTACTTCAGAAACGAACCAGATAGTCGTCATCAACATTTGCTCTAAAACGAGATATGCCGATTAAAGCAGTAATATTTGATCTGGACGGCACCATTACCCGGCCATGCCTGGACTTCGACCTCATTCGTGAAGAAATGGGACTGTCCGCCGACTCCGGTCCGATACTCGAGTCGATGGAGAGAATGACCATCCCGCAGCGACAGCGAGTCGAAGAGATACTGCACCGTCACGAGCAAAAAGCGGTAGCTGAATCAAAATTGAACCCCGGCACACGGCAAACGCTTGCAACCCTTCGCAAGGCAGGGATCCGCATCGGAATACTGACGCGCAACAAACGCAGCAATGCCCTTGCCGTCGCGCGCAAGCACAACCTGAAATTCGACGCCGTCATCGGCAGGGAAGAGGGTCCGGCAAAGCCTGATTGCTTCGGCGTTCTGCAGCTTTGCCGTGAATTCGGCGTAGATCCCGCCCAGACCGCCGTCGTGGGCGACTACCTGTTCGATCTGCTCTGCGCAAAGGCAGCGGGCGCGGTCGCAGTCCTGCTGGCAAATCACAATCAGGCCGACGACTTCGCCGAGCACGCCGATTTTTGTATTGAAAAGATCGGCCGGATAATTCAAATTGTCGATGATAGCAGATAGACCGCTGCCTGCAACTTAAGAGATATAAGGAAGCATTATTATGAATAATCAAATCATCCGTGCAATAGCAGTTGCCCTGTTGTTAGCAGCAGGCATCTGTTGGGCTGCTCAATGCGAGAAGACCTGCCAATCCCCGAAAAGCCCCCAAGACCCAAACGTTCAGCCCGACCCCGTCGATGCGGTGCTCAAGCAGCTAAACGATAGGACGCTCCAACTGACGTATTACGAGGCAATAATCGAATACAAAACCATCCAGCCGTTATATGAATCCGAGGCAATCAGGAAAGGGGCCTTGTACTACGCCAAGTTCGGCGAGAAATCAAGACTCAGGATAAACTTCCAGACACTCAAGCAGGACGACGAGAAGGAAGAGAAATACATCGAGCAGTATATCTTCGACGGCACGTGGCTTACCCAGATAAATTATCAAATCAAGACCGTCAGAAAATACCAGTTGACCGAGCCGAACAAGCCGGTGGACGCCTTCGACGTGGCCAGCAATAAAATACCTCTGATCGGCTTTGCCAAAACCGAGAACTTGAAAAAGGACTTTGATATCTCGCTGGTCGATAGCAAAAGCGACCAACCAGCAACCTTTTTTCAACTGCATCTTAACGTTAAGCCGAATTCCACTTATAAGGATGATTACGTCTGCCTCGATTTCTGGGTCGATAAGAAACTGAGGCTGCCGACAAAGATTATCGCCCTCTCGACCGAGCAGGACATCTACGAAATAAGGCTTCTCAAACCGAAGATTGATGAGAAGATTGATAAAAAGGTCTTTGATTTCACGATTCCAAGAGGTTTCGGCGAACCGGAAATCATTCGGCTGGAGAAAAAGGAAGAATGACAGGCAATCGTCATACCTGGTTTGATTCGCTGCAACTGCAGTTCGATACGGGGATAAATCAATGGCTTTTCTGACAATCTCCAATAAGCGTTTTCACGGACTGATTGCAGAACGCGCACAGACTCTGCTGGCCCTTGCGAGCCACCTTTGCCGCTGTGAATCGACCAGAAAGGTCCTGACGCGCCCGTTTTTGGGCGAGTTTCTCTCGCAGTCCATGCAGATAGAGGAGCTTCTCGATGCTTACGATGCCCGCAACAACTGCCAGTGGTGCGTCTTCCGTTCGCTGACGGCGGCAATCAAGCTCTTTTCCGACGTCAGCTACGAATTGCTTCACATCCAGCACGCCCTGCCGGCCTATAGGCTCCTTCCCATCGAGCACGATTTCGTCGAGGCCACCGAAGAAACCCTTGATTTCACCGGAAAAGTGCTCGCTACAGCGGCGCGCCAAATGCTGGCCGGGGCCGAGCAGCTCAATCTGCCAAGTCCGTCACAAGACCAGCGGGTTTACTCCGAGCAGTTGCCTCCAGGCCGACTACCGCACGATTGCGCCGCGCGCAGAACAGAAACGGTCGCGGAAACGGTTACACTGCTGGCAACGGCCTTCTTGAATTTGGCCGCCGACAGCAAGAGAATCCGGGCCGCCGGAAAAGCAAAGCCCGAAGAATACGCCGCCTACGTCTCCAACTCGGTGACCGAGGAGAATCTGCGGAGTCTCGAACTTCGATTTCACAACCTTCAGTCGCTATACGACACCTTTGTTTCCGGCACGGAAGCGGAGGACCTGGATACCGATCTGCCCGTGCTGCGCGGTCATATAAGCATAGTCTTTCATCTGGTCAGGTTAGGCACGGGGTTCGCTCACTATTACGAGAGGCACGTAAACAAGCAATTCTGCGATCTGGCCGCTACGCGGGAGCCCCTTGTAGAAGCTGATGCACTGCTATCCAAACTGATGAACTATTGCATCGCCCATATCGGTCTCTATATCGCCTGTGCCGAGCGGCTCTGTCAGAACATGTTAAAACGCTACGCCGAAGTCGGAGAAATCGAGGCGCCCGTCCCTCCATACCGCGGCTTTCACGTTCGTCCGTCAACATTGATTTCAACGCTCGTGCTGCACTATGGAAGCGACGTCAGAATGGAGCTTGATAAGGAGGCCTATAACGCCGCCTCGCCATTGGACCTTTTCCGCGCCAACGAGAAGATAAATGCCGCGAAGCGGCGATGGCTTGCCGCGGAAATCGCCAGCCTCGAATTGCTCCAAAACAGCCCCCTCACAACCAAGACCGATAAGATCGTGCCTAACATAATTCTTACGCTGGCTAATAAAGGCAAACTGATCCTGTACGAGCAGCCACTCCAGATGCCCGAAGGCCCTCCGCAAGAGGAAGGAACGCTGCTGCAGCGGGTCAACGACAAGGTGGGGCAGCTACTCGCGCTCGGCAAGATCGACATCAATATCGACCTGACCGTGAAGTTCATAGGCGATAAACGCGTGTTGGCCGACATTAAGCTGCTGGCCGAATCCGGATACGGCGAGGACCAGTTCGGCAACAATATCCCACTGCCCGAAGAGCTCGTTTATCTCCGCAGCTAACCCAAAAAGAGGAATACCGATTTTTTTGCGAAAAAGGCATTTTTCTTTGACAAAGCATTTACTGGACTGTACTTTTGAAACGATTTTAAGCTATTTGAAGCCTGTGTGGAGGCATGTTAAATGCAGGAATACGAAGACCTCAAAGTGTTGGTTGCTGAAATCGAAGCTGATATCAACAAGGCCGAGGGCGGGAACAAGGCCGCTGGGACACGGGTTCGCAAGCAGATGCAGAAGATCAAGCAGGCTGCCCAAACCGTCCGCAGCAGAATCCTTGAGATCAGATCAGCTCAATAAGTCATCAACGGCATTTGTAAACGCTTGTCCGCGCTGCTGAAGAAACGCGCACGCGCTGTGTTGCGATGGGAAATCACAATGGAGTAGCGTTTGTGCGGAGCGCTGGCTTTTTCGTTAATGGTGGCCAATGCCCCCTTCTCTATTGTTCGACTTATCAAGCATTGACCTGACGGGAGAATCGCTCTTCTCCACGGAGGTAATTGGCAGGGTCAATCCCCAGCGATTCGAAATGCGCCAGCTCGACGGGATTCTCTGGTACGACAAGGACAAATCGCAGATATTGGGCTACAAAGATGTAACCGACAATGAATTCTGGGTCCGCGGGCACATTCCTGGGAGGCCTCTGATGCCCGGCGTGATTATGATTGAGGCGGCGGCCCAGCTCTCAAGCTTCTTCCTTAAGGAGGTCTTCGAGGAACCGGGCTTTATCGGCTTTGCAGGCATCCAAAACGTAAAGTTTCGCTCGATCGTTGAGCCGGGTCAGAGACTGCTCCTGCTCGGCCAGATCATCAAGTACAAGCATAGAGGGCTTAGAACGCACGTCGAGACGCAGGTCCAGGGAGTCGTTGACGCAACCATGGTCTTTGAGGCGGTAGTCGCCGGCATGCGCATTTAGCTCGTTCATATGAGCGAAGTCACCCGCATTTTGGCAGCCATTGGAGAGGGGGACAGCCGTGCCGTGGACGAGCTGCTGCCGGCGGTCTATGAGGAGCTGCGTCAGTTGGCCGCTGAGAAGCTCTCACGAGAGAAACCCGGGCAGACGCTTCAGGCCACCGCCCTGGTTCATGAGGCCTACATCCGTCTGGTGGGAGCCGAGACAGGGAATTGGAAAAGCCGCACCTACTTCTTTGCTGCTGCCGCAGAGGCCATGCGCCGCATCCTTATCGAGAACGCGCGTCGCAAGAAACGCCTCAGGCACGGCGGCGATAAGCAAAGAGTCGAGATGCAGGATGCGGACCTGATGATTGATGCGCCCAGCGATGACCTTGTTGCGTTGGATGAAGCCCTGACGAAACTCGCCGAAGAAGACCCTGCCAAAGCCGATCTTGTGAAGCTGCGCTACTTTGCCGGCTTGACCATCGAGCAGACAGCCGAGGTACTGGGTATTTCCAGGGCCACTGCCGATCGGCACTGGTCCTACGCTCGCGCATGGCTTTTTCACGAGATCAACTCCGGTGAGTGAGAAGAGGACTCCTCTCAGTATTGCCCTCATATTTTTTCGCTTTTTCAGCCTTTTTTGTGAGGCGTTTCTGCGCTGTGCGTCGCACTGTATTATGGACAGATATAGAAAAGGAGCAGAAAAATGGCTGATAAACCAAATGACATTGAAACGATATACGATGTTGCCCGGCAAAAACCCGCGGGCGCTGAACGATCTGCTTATCTGGACAAGGCTTGCGGCAACGATGCCGCCTTACGCGCTCGAGTAGAGGCGTTACTAAAGGCAAACGAGGATGCCGGCAGTTTTCTCGAATCGCCGCCCTTCGAGGCGACAATCACGATGGACAAGGCCCGGGCGGTCGAGAAGCCCGGCGACAGCATCGGCCCGTACAAACTCCTGGAAAAGATCGGCGAAGGCGGGATGGCATACGTCTATATGGCGGAGCAGGAAAGGCCGCTTCGCCGCAGGGTCGCCCTCAAAATCATCAAATTGGGTATGGACACCAGGCAGGTGATTGCACGGTTTGAGGCCGAGCGCCAGGCCCTGGCGGTGATGGACCATCCCAACATCGCCAAGGTGTTCGACGCCGGCGCCACAGAGACGGGCAGGCCGTATTTCGTAATGGAATTAGTTAAGGGAGTCTCTGTCACGGAGTACTGCGATAAGAATAACCTCAGCACCCCTGAGCGATTGGACCTTTTCATCCAGGTCTGCAACGCCGTCCAGCACGCCCACCAAAAGGGCATCATCCACCGCGACATCAAGCCGTCCAACGTGATGGTAACGCTTCACGACGGCAAGCCGGTGCCCAAGGTAATCGACTTCGGCATTGCCAAAGCCACGATCCAGAGGCTTACTGAAAAGACGCTTTTCACCAAATACGCCCAGATGATCGGCACGCCGGAGTATATGAGTCCTGAGCAGGCGGAGATGAGCGGCCTGGATATCGATACACGCGCCGATATCTACTCGCTCGGCATCCTGCTCTACGAGCTTCTGACCGGGACCACCCCCTTTGCCGCCGAGGACCTTCGCAGCAAGGGCTACGGCGAGATGCAGCGGATTATCCGGGAGACCGAGCCTCTCAAGCCATCAACCAAGCTAAGCACGATGGGAGATGCCCTGACCGGCGTTGCCGAACACCGCAAGACCAACCCGAACCTGCTCGCCAAACTCGTCAGAGGCGATCTGGACTGGATTGTGATGAAGACGTTGGAGAAGGACCGCACCCGCCGCTACGAGACGGTCAGCTCGCTGGCAGTCGATGTCAAACGGCACCTCAACGAAGAACCAGTCGAGGCCGGCCCGCCAGGCGCGACCTACAGAATCGGCAAATTCATCCGCAAGCACCGCAGAACCGTAGCCGCCGTTCTGGCGATAGCAGCCACCCTCATTATCGGCCTTATCGTCAGCACCACGCTCTACTTCATCGCCGACCACGCCCGCAACCAGGAGGCCGTCGCCCGCGCAACCGCCGAACACGCCGAAAAAACCGCCTCCGAAAAAGCCGAATCCCTCCGCCGCGCCAATTACGTTAATAGCATCCAGTTGGCCGATGCAAAATACAAGGAAGGCAACATCGGTCGCGTCCGCCATCTATTAGACTCCTCCCCTGAAGATCTACGCGGCTGGGAGTGGAACCGAATCAATCACGTCATGGACCAATCCGCCAAGACTCTACGTGGCCACGAAGGTGCCATCTATTCGATAGCCCTACACCCCGATGGCAAGCAAGTTGCTTCAGGGGCTTTGGATGGAATGATCAAACTGTGGGATCTGGAAGCTGGTACAGAATTAGCAACCTTACGTGGGCATACCAATCCAGTCTATTCAATCGCGTACAGCCCAGACGGTAAACTTGTGGCTTCAGGTGGCAGCGACCGCACGATAAGAATTTGGGATATACCTAAAGGTGACGAGGTGACGACACTTCACGGCAGTCAAAAAGGATGGAATCTTGCAGTTGCATTTAGCCCGGACGGGAATCGTTTAGCTTCAGGCGGCAACGATGAGAAGATAAGGATTTGGGACTTATCCAAAGGCGAGGAGGTAATAACACTGGGTGGACAACAAGGCAAGATTCTTTCGATAGCTTTCAGCCCAGATGGTAAACAGATTGCGTCAGGTGCCGACGACCAGATGGTTACAATTTGGGACACTACAAGTGGTGAAAAAGCTACAGTCCTCAGAGGACACAACGAAAGTGTAACCTCCGTCAAGTTTAGCCCGGACGGCAAATACATCGCCTCAGGCAGTTGGGATAGGACGGTGAGAGTATGGAACGCATCAACTGGCGCGGAATTGAAGGCATTAAGGGGGCATACTAAAGTGGTCGCCTCCGTTGCTTATGATCCGAGCGGAAAGTACATAGTCTCGTCCAGCCTTGACAATACGATCAAATTATGGGATGCGAAAACCGGTGAAGAATTGTCGACGCTGCGTGGTCATTGTGGTTCTGTTCAGGCGGTGCTATTTAGTCTCGATGGTAAGATGGTTATCTCTGGAAGCAGAGATAAAACAATCAAGGTCTGGGATATAAGTGCTTGTGACAAGCAAATAACAGCGCAAATAGAGTCGCCGTATGTATCTTCAATTGCGTTCAGTCCCGATGGCAAACGTGTTGCCTCGGTAGACATGGGAGAAGTCAAAATATTAGATATCGAAACCGGTGCTGAAGTGATGACTATTTCCGGTCACAAAGCCGATGCCTATAGATTAGCATACGCTCCGGACGGCAAGCGTATTGTCACGGGCAGCCCGGGCGGAATGGTCACGATCTGGGATGCAGTAACAGGAACCCAACTTATGGCGCGCCGTCTGCACGACGGACGAATATCGTGCCTCGCATTCAGCCCGGATGGCGGACACATCGCTTCTGCCGGTCAGGACAAGACAATCAGAATATGGGACGCCTCAACAGGCGTGGAATTGATGCAACTTTCAGGTCACAAGGACTGGACCGTGTCTATAGCATACAGTCCAGACGGTACGCGTATCGTTTCTGGCGGCAGAGATGGAACAATCAAATTGTGGAATGCCGAAACTGGCGCAGAACTGATAACTTTCTCTGGCCATGAAGGTGCAGGAAGCGCCTGGCAGGTTGCTTTCAGTCCAGATGGCAAACGCATAGTGTCTTGCTGTGATGTCATCAAGGTATGGGACGCGGAAACTGGTGGTATTTTAATGACGCTTTCCGAACCCGCAGAAAGAGTCTTGTTGAGCCCGGACGGGAAACGCCTCTTTTCAAACAGCTTGCATGGTGATATTAGTGTCTGGGATTCTGCAACAGGGGGTGAGTTGATGACTCTTGAAGTCCCCATAGATGGTACTTACTCCTCTGCTCTCAGTCCCGATGGTCGAACAATTGCTGTTGGAGGTATCGGTGGCATTGTGCTATGGGAAACGACAAAACCTGCAGGTGGTTATGGGCCGCGGAAAAATAGTGACGCCGCACGGAAAATCATAGATGAGATGTATCAGAAACATGGCTACTACTATGAGGTGATAGACAGACTACAGACAGATAAGACACTTGATGAACCGGTACGAAAGGTAGCCCTGCAAATTGCCAACTCCCGTAAGTGGGAGGATGCGGATAAGCTCAATGGCGAAAGCTGGGAAGTAGTAAGCTCATCGGACGGCGATCCAAATGCCTACAAGGAGGCATTGAATAAAGCTGAGAAAGCCATCAGTTTGGACCCGAATGACTTGAACATCCTTAATACACTCGGTGTAGCACAGTACCGTGTTGGCGATTATGAGAAGGGCCTTGAAACACTGACTCGTTGTGAGAATAATAGAGCAGACGACCATCTGGAACCTGCTCCTGAGAATGTGGCATTTATAGCGATGAGCCTACATAAACTTGGCCGCACGGAGGAAGCGAAAGCTGCGCTGGAGCGGTTGCGGGCGTTGTGTAAAGAGGAGCGATTCGCCGAAGACCAGGAGGCACAGGCATTTCTGGCGGAGGCGGAGAAGCTCATTGAGGGCAAAGAATAGCCACGAAGACACCAAGACACAAAGGGAACCACAGATTACGCGGATTGACACAGATTTAAACTGCTAAACAAGAGGCTTCTGTAGGCAACCGGAGATACAAAAAGAGCGGAAACGGGCTGAGAACCGTGTTTCTTCCACACTATAGAATAGCCCCAAGGGGATTCGAATTCGCCTTCGGCGAACAAGCCCCGTGGGCTTGCTTTATCCGCCGGCGGCGGACCCTGTGCCTGAATACAGCCGAGTAAGAAACTCCCTACCTCGGCCACTCTTCAAAAACTTCTCCCTTTCTCGCGCAGAGGCGTAATCAGGATATTCTTCCCTGTGTAGAAGCCTAAACTGACCAATCACTTGTGCGCCCTTTGTGCGTCCCGACCTGTGCTCGGCCAATCGTCGGGCTACTTTGTTGGTTATCCCGACGTAGCGCTTGTTTGCCCCCTGCAATACGTAAACAGTGACCATAATTAAGTATGCCGACCGGCGAACCGCGAGGCGCACTAACAGCACTATCAAACCAATAGCCCCAAGGGGATTCGAACCCCTGTTGCCGGGTTGAAAACCCGATGTCCTAGACCTACCTAGACGATGGGGCCAACCGATTCTATTCCATGCTGATCGCCTCGGCCGGGCAGGCATCGACGCAGACCCCGCAATCAAGGCAGGCTTCTGCATCAATCACAGCCTTCTCCTCGGCCATACTAATAGCCTCGCTCGGACATTCTGAAACGCACGTTTCGCAACCAGTGCACTTCTCTTCATCTACCTTAGCCGGCATCTACATTACCCTTTCAAAGAAAAACAAACAATCCACCTTCAATAGAATAGGGAATCTTACAAACCTCCGACGATTTTACAACAAAAATCTTGAGAAATCGGCGATGAACTCGTTGGACCGGGTATCGCGCGACGCTATTTCTCTTTCGGCGCAATCGGTTGGGCTTGTTCCTCAGCCGTCGGAATTGTCTCCAATGCCGGCGTTTTCACGGCAACGGCCCCCATCGCTACCGCCATTTCCCGAACGCGAGCATCCGGGTCGTAAGTTGCCGCTGAGTCAAGGACTTTATCGAACTTGCCCTTTTGCGTCTTGGCCAGCAGATACATGGCCATCATGCGGACCGGCCAGTTGCTGTCGTCCAAGTTGTCTGACACTGCTGAGACCAGCTCATAATCCAACGGAAGGAACTGCATCTCAGCCATAGTATGAACCTTCACCACCCATTCACCCTTGTCGGGGTTCCGCAACAGTCCGGCCTCGTGCACCAGTGCATTCCTGAACATAGTCGGCATCCAATCGGCATACAAGAATTTGTATGGCGGCTTGCGATTGGACATGGCGTACTCCTCCATCAGCAGCCCCACAAAAAGCTGCGCCGTCTTAATCTTCTGGCCCTCCTGGCCCTTGGAAATCAAGTTGAAGCGGTTTCTTAGATACTTGCTGGTCAGCTCAATGCTCGGTCGCGTGACGACCAACGTCGTCGGCTTGATCGCCGCCAGTCTATTCGCCGGCTCTCCGGCAGGGCCGGCTACTGGGTCTATATACAGTGTGAACGCGATGTTCAGGGAGGCCTGCGGATACGTAAGCAACAATCGCCTCAGCTTGCCTGTAACAAGCTTGACAGGAATCAGGATACTCTGGGCCGGTTCTATGAAGTAGTTGCTGCGCACTTTCATGGACACCAGTTTGGGTATCTTGATGCTCAGATCGCCGCTGACATCCGCATCGATCCTAATATTGCCCCTGAATAAGCCGTCATCACTGACCACCAACGTCTCAGACGAGTTGTTGATGACTGCAACAACCGCTCCAAAGTCACTACCATAAGGGAATTTGTTTCCTCGCATATTGAACTGAATCGACAGCATCCGCTCCGGCGGGGTGAATACAGGCATAAATGATTCACCGAACGCCTGCTCAAGCATGCTTCGCACAACGTCGGGGTCAGCCGCCGGGACATAGTCGCCGCCCTGCTCTTTGAGCAGGGCCTTGGCCTCTTCGGCTGCGAGCGAACCGGGGTCCCGGGCGATAGTCGCCGTCAAAGTCGCTTTTGCCTCGTTCTTCTTGCCCTCAGCGATCTGAATCTTAGCCTGCACAAGTTCTGAAATCTGACTTGGCTCGATCTTCTCAATGAGCGGCTTGGCCCAGTTGGCCTGTTCATTCATCATCAGCGCGTATGCCAGAACGCTGGCCGAGGACGGCGAATTTGGCTCCAACGCATAGGCCTTGTTGGCCCAATCAAGCGCCTTCACGGGGCTGGGCAGTGCAAAACAGTAGAACCAGGCAAACTCCTTCGCGGTAACCTGTTGCGGAGCTTTGGCTTGCCCCCCGGCGGCCCCTGATGGCGGCCCTTGCGAGAGCAGGACCTGGGCCTGGGTCTCAGCGCTGCGAAATATCTCTGTCGCCCGATCCCCGTCGCCCAGTTTTGCAGCGGCCTTTCCCGCCAGCCCCTCGAGCAAAATGTTGAATCTCCCCTCTTGGCGCACCAAATTCAATATCTCCAAGCATCTGGGCAGGTCTTCATCGTTGTTGTAGCAGCTAATTGCCCAGGGAATGTATATGCTCGCAGGCAGCCCCTGCGATGGATAGAGGTGCCTGAACAAATCCGCACAGTATCGATAGGCAGATGCCGCCGTATCATAGAGTCCAACCTGCTCGGCATGACGGCCCATACCCATCGCAGCCTCAATACTGGACGGGTCCTCGCTCAGCGCAAGACGAAAGTGAGCCAGATAGTTCTCGGCGTGAACCGCATCGGGAAACAGCTCCGCATACTTCCAGAATGCCGATCTGTTATGCCTGTTGGCTTTATAAGCCTGAGTCAGATAAAACCTGGCCGCCTCGTTGTCGGGCTTCTCCGCCATTAAAAGACCCAGTGCCGTGAGCAGTTCAGAGCTGAATATCCGGTTCTTCGGACCGACAACCATCAATAGCTCCGAGAGAATCCTCTCGCGCGCTTCACGAGAATCGACTTTTTCAAGAAGGTATCTAACCGCCTTACCGGCCATCTCAAGGTCGGCGTTCTGGTCCACATACGTTACCAGCAAGCTGCGAACAATGACCGAATGGTCAACGTCCGGAGCTTTGGACGCCACTTCAATCAGCGTTGGAACGGCATATCCGGCGCCGCTGTCGAGCTCCATCGCCGCCCTCAGCAGCACAATTGCCTGTTCGATCTCGGCGCCGCCGGCCGTGTCAGGCATGGCCATCTCGTATGCCATGTCGTGAAGGACCTGGGCAACCGACGGCGAAAACAGCACATCCTGCTTAGGCAGCGCCGCCGTTGTATCAATCGGGCCTCGCGAAATGGCGGTTACCTCCGTCTTGGCTGGATCGCTGATACTCAGCTCCTCAGCCAAAATACCTGACAGACACAACGAAAACGTTGATAACATTGCGAAAAAAACAACTTTACGCATTTTTTTCTCCGGTAAATAGCAACAAAAGCCTGTATTCATATATTTCGGGCAATTCTCTTTTGGGGCTTTAGCGATAATAGGCGCTTACGTCCGGTATTTTCGGCCCAAGAACTGCCCGCAAACCACGGCCGGGCGGGAACCAGCCTCGTATATCGCGCCGCCCTATGGGTCTATTCCTGCTTCAAATGGCAGTTGCACAGACAACCATTTGCAGTAATGGGCGGGTAAACACCCGCTTTGGGCCAATTTGTCCCAGCGGCCCCCGATAGGCTCCCATACACAAACCCTTGTGGTTAAAGATTTTACCTGTTTTGAGCCTTTCGCCCCGTAAATACGGAGATCATCTCCATACGCAAGAGCCTTGCGGCCAGCAAATAGGCGCCCGCGGCCAAAGGCACTACCACCGCAAGCCTGATGACATCAAACAATCCCCCGCTTGGCAGGCCCCTCATCAGCAGAGTTCCGGCCAAACCCGCCGCCCCCATAAAAGCCGTCGCCAACAAAGTCTTGCCCAACGTAACAAGCAATCCGTCAAGTATCGACGCCCCCAGGCGTTTCCGCAGCGCCGTAACCAACATCAGCACTTGAAGATATGAGCATATTGCCGTCGCACAGGCCAAACCGGCCCGATCCAGATACCAAATAAGCGCCAAGTTCAAAATAAAATTGGTCAATACCGCCACCAACGCACTCCGAGCCGGCGTTTTCGAGTCCTGCATAGAGTAAAATACCCTGGTAAGGACCTGTTGTGCAAAATACCCGCACAGCCCCCCGGCATAGAAGCAAAGCGTCCTGACCACCATCCTCGTATCCTCGGCGCCGAATCTCCCGTGCTCGAAGGCCGCGCAAATCAGCGGTCTGGCCACAATCATCATGCCGACACTCGCAGGAATCGCCACGAAAATCGTTGCCCGCAACCCCTTCGCTATCGTTACTCGCAATGCCGAGAAATCCTTTCTGGCAACATCTGCGCTCATTACGGGGAAAATAGCGGTCGCCAGAGATATGCCCAGAACGCCCAACGG
>JAFGTU010000105.1 GCA_016933985.1 Sedimentisphaerales bacterium
CGTTTTTCTAAAACGACTTCCATAACTCTTTTTGTTTCAATGTGTTACGCCCCGTTTTGAATTTCGAGTTTTGCTAATTTGAATTTGTTTCGGATTTCGGATTTAGTGCTTCGGATTTGGTTGCGGCCAAAGGCCGCGCCAAGTTAACTTGTGCCTTGTGTATCAGTGTCTAAAAGACCAAATCGGCCCCCTTGTGCCCATGTGCCCAAGGTATTCGTGGCTGTGAGTGTCAGTAAATTGTGCAAAACAAACCCAATCTCCATAAAGTCAAAATTGCCCTAACTCTTTGCCCTGCAAAGAATTATGGAAAAACGTGCCGCCTCCGACCACCGGCAAAACAAAGCCAAACAAAGCCAACTTGTCGCGGCCAAGACTCTGGCGAACTCGGAACAAAGCCAATTTCAAACGCGAAAAAAGCTCAATGGTGCGAAAAATCGCACTTTACAAGACTTGAGGCTGCCCGCCTGTGCAATTACATGAGGGGTCGCCAGAGCCGGAGGGAGATCCGCGGGTGGCAAGCCGCTGCTACGGAAAATATGACTCCGCCCGCGGGCCAGGCGGGGCTAATCGGCGGAGTTTTGGAGATATTTCTTGCAGTGTGCGGGGGAATTTGATATAATAACGGGCAATATAACCAATGGAAAATGGAGATTGTGGCCGCAGGGAAGGATCTTCCCTCAAAGTGAGCGATGGTGCGCTTGAGTTTCATAGTGCCGAAGCGGCGAGGACGGGCGTGGTGATGAATGTGCGTCGTTATTATCGGATTGGGCGGATGTCGGGTGCTGCCTGGGTGGCCCGGGTGGGGTGTGTCTGCATATTGGCGGCCGCGGCTTTGAGCGGGTCGCGGGCGCGGGCGGCCGCCAATTTGAGTGAGCAGTACTTCGAGCGAGGAAATGAAAATTACAGGATGGGCGCCTTCTTCGCTGCAATAACAGACTACACTGAGACTATCAGGATTGATCCGACGCGCACTATGGCATATATCAGCCGAGGGCTTGCGAGAACAAGGGTGGGCAAGATTGACGAGGCGATTGCCGACTACAGCGAGGCGATCAAGCTGGATCCGCAATCACAAGCTGCCTACAACAACCGCGGGTATCTTAAGCTCAACCGGGGCGATAACGACGAGGCTATCGCAGACTTCGACAAAGCGCTGGAGATCTATGCACGCTCGTTCTCGGCATACTACAACCGCGGCAGGGCAAAACTCAACAAGGGCGAATACGACGCGGCCATTGCCGATCTCACTGCCGCGATCAGGATCGACCCGAGGCCAGCCGATCCCTACTACCAGCGGGCGTCTGCGAAGGTCGAAATCGGCGATACTGAGGGTGCAATAGCCGATTTCTCTGAGGCTATCCGCGGTGATTCGAGTTATGCGCCGGCGTATAATGGCCGAGGCCTTGCCTTATTTGAAACGGGCGAATACGAGAGGGCCATAGGCGATTACAGCAGGGCCATCAGGGTTGATCCCAACTATGTGGCCGCTTACAATAACCGTGGGATCGCACAGCACAAAAGGGGACGTTACGACGATGCAATCGCCGACTTCGACGAAGCCATACGGATGGCCCCGCAGTATGCCGGCGCTTACGCCAACCGTGCAAGCGTCGAGCAGGACAAGGGCGATTACAGCGGGGCGATAGCGGACTTCACGAAGGCAATCGGCCTGGCGCCAAAGGATGCTCTCTCCTACCGCAAACGCGGGCATTTATATTATGACACGGGGCGCTGGCTTGATTCTCTCAAGGACCTGAGCACAGTAGCCCAACTGGAGGGCGACGGGCGGGGCGAGAATTATGACCTTCTTCGAATCTGGCTGCTCAGTTTGCGGCTGGGTGAGCGGGAGCACGCGACTACGTTAGTTGAATCGCACCTGAAGAATCAAGCATCCGACGAGATCGGCGATTGGTACAAGAGTCTCTGCCTTTTTCTGTTAGGCCGATCATCTGTTGACGGGCTTATCAGTGCGGCTGCGGACCCGGAGTTCAAGAAGGCCAATGAACGGAGGTGTGAGGCGTATTTCTTTGCAGGCAGCGTGCGCATTATCGAGGGGGACGTTGAGGAGGGGGTGCGGTTGCTAAAACAGTGCCTTGCGACAGCCGTGACGGATTTCACCGAGTACGCCAGCGCCCGCTCTGAGCTGGAATCAATACTTATCGGGGCACATTTTGAGCAGGTGGGTGAGGAGGCGAGGCGCCTGGTTGTCTTGGATACGGGCGTCGGATTGTCGGTGTGGAACGTTGCGCCGGGCGGTCCGGCGGAATCGGCCGGGCTTGCTGAGAAGGATATTGTCGCCGCTATAGACGGGCGACCTGCAACGTTTGAGACTGTTCGGCACCTCTGCGAAGTGGGCAATCCGAGCGACACGGTGAAGCTCGATATCATCCGACTGCAACGGCCTATGAATGTGACGCTCACTTTGGGCGGGGCAAAATGACGAGCGTCAAACTGATGCGGTGAATTCCGTGCTCGGCAATAACGTCAGGCGGGGGCCTCTGATAGTCCTTGACAAGTGTGGCTGCGAATTAGACACTCAAACCATATATGTCCGCAGGGGCACAATGGCTGGACCAAGCCTCAAGCAGAACACAGCCATAAGGACTATTTGAAGGAGATGGCAATGACTGCACCAAGTCAAACATGGAAAGCAAAGCATGTTTCGCGTCGCGATTTTCTCAAGAGTTCCGCGGCGGTTTGTTTGGGTATGCCTTTCCATTCGCGGGCGGCGGAGCGGCGCGAGCGCGGGAGGAGGCCCAGCTTTGTGTTCTTCCTCGTCGATGACATGGGTTGGACGGATGCCGTTTGTTACGGAAGCAGCTTCTACGAGACGCCGAATATCGACCGGCTGGCCAAGACGGGGATGCGGTTCATCCAGGCTTATGCTGCGTGCCCGGTTTGCTCGCCGACACGGGCGAGCATTATGTCGGGCAAGTATCCGGCGAGGCTGAACCTGACAGACTATCTCATCGGCGCCAAGCGGGGCAAACTGAACCCTGCGAATTACATCCACCAGCTTCCCCTTGAAGAGGTTACGATTGCAGAGACGCTGAAGGAGGCGGGGTATGCGACTTTCTTTGCGGGCAAGTGGCATCTTGGGCCGGAGGGATTCTGGCCGGAAGAGCAGGGATTCGACGTCAATAAGGGCGGCATTGATCGCGGCGGGCCTTACGGCGGCAATAAATACTTCTCGCCCTACGGCAATCCGAGATTGGAGGACGGGCCTGAGGGCGAACACCTCCCGGACAGGCTGGCGACGGAGACCGCTAAATTCATCGAGGCGCACCGGGATGGGCCTTTTCTTGCTTATCTATCTTTCTATTCGGTGCATACTCCACTAATGGCCCGGCCGGACCTCAAAGCCAAATACGAGGAAAAGCGCAAGGGCATTCAGGCCGGGGAGATTTGGGGGCAGGAGGGCGCTCGAAAGGTTCGACTGGTACAAGAGCACGCCGTCTATGCGGGGATGATAGAGGCAATGGACCAGGCGGTGGGCAAGGTCCTCGATGCGCTGGATCGTCTCGATTTGGCAGAGGATACCGTCGTCTTCTTCATGTCCGACAACGGCGGACTGAGTACCTCCGAGGGACATCCGACCTCGAACCTGCCGCTGCGCGCGGGTAAGGGATGGCTATACGAAGGGGGGATTCGCGAGCCGATGATTGTTAGGGCGCCAGGTATTACTAAGGCGGGCAGCACCTGCTCGGAGCCGGTCATCAGCACTGACTTTTATCCGACTATGCTGGAGTTGACAGGGCTGCCTGCAAAGCCAAAACAGCATATCGACGGCATCAGCTTCGTACCGCTGCTCAAGGGCGGCAAGTCTCTCGGACGCAGGGCGATATTCTGGCACTATCCGCATTACGGCAACCAGGGGGGCAGTCCGGGCGGAGCGGTTCGAGCAGGCGATTACAAGCTGATCGAATTCTACGAGGACGGGCGGATCGAGCTTTACAACCTCAAAAAGGATATCGGCGAAAAGAACAACCTCGCCGAGAAGATGCCCGAAAAGGCCGACGAGATGCTCGCGATGCTCAAGGCATGGCGTGAAGACGTCGATGCCCAAATGCCCACCCCGAATCCCGACTATAGGCCCACGGGACGTTAGCATCGCGGGCGGATCTCCGGTTCGCTTTAAGATGATTGAGGGGACCGCGAATTTGTTTGACTCGGATGGGGTTTTGGGTTATTGCTGGGGTAGGTAGCTTTGAGAGAACAGGCGGTGGCTTTACGTGGGGCTCTTCGCCAGACTACAACTGATTACCAGGAGGCATATGAAGTGAAACGAAACTCAGCGGCTGTTTTTAGACATATTGCTGACACGCTGTTTCTGATTGTAGTAGCCTCAAGCATTGTGTTGGTGGTTTGGAGATGTGGCCAGGGTTATTGCGAGAGAGCCACGTCTTGGGTCGGGCAAGTGCATCCTCTGGCCTTAGGGGTCGCTGTTATTGGGCTATCATCACTTGCGGGTTGGAAGTTTCCAAAGAAAGTCAACGTATCTGTTCGCGCACTAACCTTGTTTCCAAGGCACTGGGGCTTGCTGGCCAGAGTGAATTTGGCGTGTGTGTTGAGCATGTTATTGGCGTGTTCGACTGGGCTGTTCAAAGCTGCTATCGGAGAGGTGGGGATGCTCGCAATTTATGGCTTTGGTCTTGAAAGCGCGGTAGTGTTTGTTGCTTTCATCACAGCTCGACTCCACCTGGCGCTTCGGGGGAGGGCGGCACGTGGCGATGGTGTTTCAAGGACGGAAGACGCGCCTATCCAGCATATCGAGGAGAATTTGTTTCCGGAATACGCGGATACCACCAACCGGATTCTCAACTGCCTTGAATCAGGCAGAATAGACGGAGGAAGGGGGCCGAATATCGCATTGATCGGCCCATACGGATCGGGAAAAACTAGCATCTGCAATCTCGTTGAGGATATTAGCCGGAAGAAAGGAGATGCCAGCAAATTAGTGTTTTGCCGGTTTGAGGCGTGGCAGTTTTTGAGCGCGGAGGCGGCGGTTAGAGGATTGCTTGATGAAATTGTTAATATGCTGGATGAATTAGTTGACTGCTCAGGGGTAGGCTCGCTGCCGGAGAAGTACCTGGATGCTTTGAGAGCATGCCCTAATGGGTGGGTTGGCGTGGTGGCGACCATGCTCGGCAGAAGGCAAATGCCGCAGGAAATTGTTGGGGGCATTGAGGACGTTCTCCTACGACTTCGAAAGAGAGTTGTCGTATTCGTGGACGATTTCGATAGGCTTGAAGCAAAGTCGCAAGAGACCCAACAGGCTATTGCGGCAGCGCTGAACCAACTGCAGAATCTGACAACAGTACAATATGTACTGTGCGTTGGGCCGATGCGCGACGGGCCGGGAGCCGATCTTCTCAAGCTAACGCGATTCCAGGAACTTGTGCCACAAGTGCGTGGTAAGGACGCTCTTGAGACAATTGAGGCATTGCGAGAAGAGGCGCTTAGGGGCGAAGAGAGAATGTACTATCCGTGGGATTTGAAGAAGGAAGGCGCCGACGATCCGCTGTGGTACTCTCCAATGCTGGAATCCTTTAGTAGAGCCTTCGCATCGCAGGTTATAGGGTTGATCGGCACACCAAGGGAATTGAAGGCGGTAGAGCGTGAAATGCGTGAGAAATGGGATGGAGGTCTTAAAGGTGAATTGTCGTGGTACGATTTGCTGTTAGTGAGTGCACTAAAGGCCGGTGAGCCACGAGTTTTTGAATGGATTTTGCGCGAAGAGGCAACATTCATGGATGAGGAGATTCATATTATAGAGCCAAGCGAGGAGGACAAGAAAGCAGCGAAAAATAAGATTGAAGAGGAACTGAATGAGCTACTCGAGATCAGAACGGAGCCGCGTTCTAAGCTTGTCCGACAGGTATTGCTTAACCTGTTCCCGAATTTCATGAAAGGCTTGGGAGGACCGGCAGAAGAGGCCACGCAGAGAGAGCCGGAGTTGTGGGGACAGAGTATTGCACTCAAACCGGGATATGAAACATCGTATTTCAGGCGCTACATCGCAGGGGGCGTTCCAAGTACTGAAACTCCAGATCAGCCAACATTGCAGTACATACGGGGCGTCTTCACCGATGGCTTTAAGAGCAAGGACTTTCAAGAACGATATCTGGCCACCAATCAGAAGCTTACGAATGATCTGAACAAATTCGTACAGTTCAGTGGATTGCTGAATGAGAATCTCGGAAGGGAAATATGTGAGTGCATCCTGGAATGGATGTGTGATCGTGAACATTGGAGTGTGTGGGACGAACCAGAGAGATATGTGTCGGCTGTGATGAGCGATGTGAAGTCCATAGTTGATAATGCGGGCCAGTTTGAATTTTCATTTGCTCGAAGGAAACGTGGTCGGGGTTCTGAGGGAGCAGCGGGCTCAAGAGAAGATTGGTGCAAACAACGATTAGAGGCGCTATTGTCGAGAGACGTTATCGTGGCGCAATCCTTTGGACACCATGTGGGCGAGGATACACTTGGAAGAGTGGAGACCGAGAACTTGGTAGGGGCTGGATGTACGAGAGAGTTTCTCAGTAACCCAGAGGGCTTTTGGGAGCAGGCTAAAGGACACTCCTATTACCTATCTTGGCTCCTCAACGGGCTCAAGTTTAGCGATGACTATAAGAGTATCCGGAATCAGGTCACAGAAAGCATCTTGGAAATAGTAGAGGCCGATAGATCAGCGGACATCACCGAGGGCATGCTGATATCACTCGTACATTTCCAATATCCAGCGTCGAGGCCGGACTTGATAGAGGAATACGAGTTCTCCGTGAACAAGCAGGAAAATCAGCAAAAATACAATATGGATAAGGTGCTGCCGGTCCTAAAACGTTGGGAAGGCAGGAGCTTTGATGACCAAGTTGCATACAAGGGATTCGAGCATTTGCTCGCAGAGTATGCTGAAGAATTAGCGCAATTGGAGTAGGAGAGCAGGGATTTTTGGTTTCTTTCTTTCTCGTCGTGCATTGGCGTCGGTGACAACGGTGAACCGAGCCTCCCGTTACGGGATCTTGAGGGCCGAGTGAGTGTTATCGACGGCGATTGCGATGATTCCCCAGTGGTTGACATGGGCGCCTACGAGTTCAACTACGCCTATATGGGCGACTTGGACTACGACTGCAGCGTTGATTTCGGTGACTTTTCCGTCTTCGGCCCGGCCTGGCAAACCGCGCTGGGGCAGGATGATTACGATGCCACTTGTAACATTAGCGATCCCCCAGACGATTCTATCGATTGGCGTGATTTGGCCGTCATTGCGGAGAACTGGCTGGCAACTGCCCGATAAGTCCGCATCAGGTCAGGTTACTTCCTCCAGAACCGCTCATTCATAGGAAGCGTAAGATATATAGGGCGTTGGGCGGTTTTGGGCTCTGCCAAGGGTGATTCCGCTCGAATCGCGGCGTAGTGCAGGCCTGATGCAACCTTCCACGACCCTGTCGAAACAGGTGATTTGGTTGACTTTTGGGCGGGGAATCTGTTATAATAGGGGCAGCCGGGCGGTTTGTAAGATGCGGCCTGGATACTGAATGCTGAGCCCGCGAAAAGCGGGCGAAATTGGGAAGATACGAAGATGCGCACGCTTTTTGCACGCATATTGCCAAGCGTAATGATGGCCGCTTTTATTGTCGGCCCTGTTTGGGGGGCCTGCCCCAAGGGCGACTTGACGGGTGACTGCCGGATCGACTTCATGGACGTTAAGGCTCTGGCGGAGCAGTGGCTTGCGCCGCCGGGCGTATCGGGCGATATTGACGGGCTTAACGGCGTCGAGTGGCGGGACCTTGCACTGTTGGCGCAGAGGTGGCGGGAGAAAGGGATTCCGCTGGTAATCAATGAGTTCATCGCGTCCAACAGCGGCGGAGATGTGGACCCGCAGGGCCAGGACGACGACTGGATCGAGATATACAACGCGGGTAATGAAGTTATCGATATAGGCGGAATGTACCTGACCGACAATCTGGGTAACCATGAGAAGTGGCGGATTCCGAGCGGCAATCCTGGATTGACGACTATTGAGCCCAAGGGCCATCTGATTATATGGGCGGATATCGATGAAGAAGACTACCCTGCCGGCCTGCACGCGAATTTCGAGCTCAATGCCGCTGGCGGCGAGCTGGGGCTGTTTGACAGCAACAGCGCGATTCTCATAGACAAAGTCAATTATCCGGACCAGACGCCGAATATTTCCTACGGGCGATTCCCGAACGGCAGCGACACCTGGCAGTTTTTCGGAATCCCCACGCATAACACGATGAATACCGGCGCGTATCTTGGGGAGGTTGCCGACACCAAGTTCAGTCATAATCGCGGCTTCTATGATACTCCTTTCTCCGTAACGATAGCAACCGATACGGATGATGCGGAGATCTACTACACTATCGACGGCAGCAGTCCTATAGATATTGACGGTCAGTATCCGACGGGAACGCTCTACACGACGGCGGTGCCTATCAGCACAACTACATGCCTTCGAGCGGTTGGATTCAAGCCCGGCTGGAAGCCGACCAACGCCGACGCACAAACCTATGTCTTTCTCGACGACGTGCTCGACCAGGATGGGGCCGGCTTCCCGAACACGTGGGGCCACAGCGGGGCCGACTATCGGATGGACCCCGATGTTGTCGATAGTTCGACCTATCGCAACACTATCAAGAACGATCTCCAGGCCGTGCCGACAATGTCTCTGAATATGCCTGTAAATGACTGGTTTGGGGCAAGTTCGGACGTTGAAGTGGGGGGGATTTATTCGCACCCGGAGTGGGAAGATATGTATGGCCCGGAGGCCGAGCGGGCGGTTTCGGTGGAGTATTTCGATCCGGCGACCGGCGAGGAATTCCAAATCAACTCGCTCGTGCGAATAGCCGGCGGCAGCAGCACACAGCCGTGGAAGATGGACAAGCTCTCGATGCGGGTGAAATTCAGCGGACGGGCGGGGCCTGCAAAGCTTGAGTTTCCGATATTCGGCGACGATGCAGCGAATCAGTTCGATACACTGGTTCTGGACGCACGGATGAACAATAGCTGGGCATACGGGGGAAGCGTTGGGATAAGCAGGCCGGGACTCACCCAGCGGGATATCGCACAATACACGCGCGATCAGTTCGCATCGGATATTCAGCTCGCTGCGGGCAGCTACGGGACCCACGGCAGACACGTTCACCTGTATCTCAACGGGCTCTATTGGGGCCTTTACTGGATACACGAGCGGCCGGACGAGCACTTCGCCGAGGAGTATTTCGGCGGCGAGGCCGAGGACTACGACGTTCTGAAACACACTTCCAGCACCCTGGTTAACGGCTCACGCACGACGTACACTCAGATGATCAGCCTTGCAGCCGGCGGGCTCGCCTCGGATTCGCGGTATCAGCAAATCCAGGGCTATTTGGACGTGCCCGATTTCATCAGCTACATGATTATGAATTACTACATCGGCAACACGGACTGGGCGCACCAGAACTGGTATGCGACTCATAACGGGGCGGAAACAAGCGGGCGGTGGCGATATCACTCGTGGGATGCGGAGCATTCTATGGAGGGGCTCTACGACGACGTCACGGGCCGGGACGACAGCGGCGGGCCGACGGCGCTGCACCGCGACTTGACCCAGAATGCCGAGTACAAGATGCTCTTCGCGGACAATGTGCATAGGCACTTTGGAAACGGCGGCATACTCTCTCCGGAAGGCGCTGCGGCTCTATACCAGATTCGTCTGGACGATGTGGACCGGGCGGTCATTGGCGAATCGGCTCGCTGGGGAGACAACCAGCGTTCGACGCCTTATACACGGAACACTGAGTGGATAACGGAGCGCAACTGGCTGTTAGGGACATACTTTCCTCAGCGTGCCGCTATCGTGCTGGGTCAGTTCAGAAACCGCGGATGGTATCCGACGATTGACCCTCCTGTTTTCTATATCAACGGAGCGTATCAGCACGGCGGGCATATTTCATCGACCGATTCTTTGACGATGACGGCCGGGACGGGGACAATATACTACACGCTCGACGGGGACGATCCTCGTTTGCCGGGCGGAGCGGTCAATACCGCTCATGCCACAGCTTACTCGGGCGGGATCACATTGAGCCGCAGCATGCACGTCAAAGCGAGGCTTAAGAGCGGCAGCACGTGGAGCGCGCTTAACGAGGCGACATACGCCGTGGGTCCGGTTGCCGAAGGCCTGCGGATTACAGAGATAATGTACCATCCTGAGGAAACCGGCAATCCGAACGACCCAAACGAGGAATTTATCGAGCTGGCAAATCTCGGGCCTGAAACCATCAACCTGAACCTGGTGCGGTTCACAAACGGGATTGACTTTACGTTCGGCAACGTTGACCTTGGGGCCGGCGGTTACGTTGTTGTAGTCAGGGACGAGTCAGCCTTTGCCGCGGCGCATCCGGAGTTTACCGGCGTCATCGCGGGCGTGTATGTCGGCAGCCTTGACAACGGCGGCGAGCGAATCGAATTGGAAGACGCAGCGGGCCAAACGATTTTCGATTTCTCTTACAAGGACGGATGGATGCCGATTACCGACGGCCAGGGCTTTTCGCTGACTATCATTGATGCTAACGGCACTGCCGAAGAGGGGCGGCCAACGGAAGGACTTGTCGGGCATTGGAAGCTGGACGATGAAGGCGGGACTGTCGCTACAGACAGCGCAGGCACTAATCACGGGACGATATACGGCAATCCGACCTGGACGGCAGGGCAAATCGGGGAGGCGCTGCAATTCGACGGCGCCGGGGACTATGTTGGGCTTTCTCCCATCGAGCCTCTGGCCGGGAGCAACGTAACGGTTGAGGCGTGGATACGAATGACCGGGTTCGTGGGTGTATGGAACCCGATAGTGATCCAGCATGATGCGTCTGGAAACGGCTACTATTTCTATGTATTCGAACTGATGCCTGCTTTCTCGGTTGTTGACAGCGGCAGTTTTGCCGAGGCCAAGTCGGCAACGGAGATCAGCACGGACCAGTGGTATCATGTTGCCGGGACTAACGACGGCTCGAATCTGAGAATATACGTTGACGGCGTTTTGAAGGCTACGACGTCGGTATCCGAGCTGGCGGGCCTCAGTTATGAGGCCCGCATAGGGTGCGACTTCTTGTCCCCGATGTATTATACGGGGCTGATCGATGATGTTCGTGTCTATAACCGGGCGCTGAGTCAATCGGAATTTCAGCAATCGAGCAATGTGCTTGATCAGTGGGGCGAGGAGGATTCCTGGCGTGCCAGCGCTTATTCTGGCGGGTCGCCGGGGTGGGACGACA
>JAFGTU010000106.1 GCA_016933985.1 Sedimentisphaerales bacterium
GACCGGCCAGAACGCCACCCGCCCCATCCTATCCGCCGAGGAGATTGAAAAGAATGCAAAGACGTACTTCGAGCAGGCCGGAAAAATCCTCGATACATCCGAAGATAAGCTCGAGGTCAGGCACAACAGCGAATGGCTCGCAAAGCTCACCCTTATCGAACTGATTCAGATCGCCGCCAAGAAGACCGTCGCCCAGATGCTCCAGCGCGATACCTTCAAGAAGCGTCTCGAAGCCGGCATCGACGTCTATACCCACGAATTTCTCTACCCCCTGATGCAGGGCTACGATTCGGTAATGGTCAAAAGCGACGTCGAGCTTGGTGGAACCGACCAGACCTTCAACAACCTCGTCGGCAGGGACATCCAGAAGGCATACGGCCAGCCCCCGCAAATCGTCATTACAATGCCGATCCTCGTCGGCCTTGACGGCGTCGAGAAAATGAGCAAGTCAAAGGGCAACTACATCGGCGTCACCGATGAGCCTAACGATATGTTCGGCAAGATCATGAGCATCTCCGACGAAATGATGGAGAACTACTTCACCTTGCTGACCGACGAGCCGGCCAAGAGAATCGCCGAGCTGACCGATTCCGCCAAAACGCACCCCAAAGAGGCAAAGGTCCTGCTCGGCAAGACAATCGTCGCCCAATTCCACGGCCAGGCCGCCGCCGATGCCGCCGCCGCACACTTCGAAAAGGTCTTCGCCCAGAAGCAGCTTCCCGACGAAATCCCGGAAATTGAAATTGCTTCCGCCCCTATCGCCGCCGCCAAGCTATTGCTCGCCTGCAAACTCGTCTCAACCGGCGGCGAGGCAAAACGAATGATTATGCAGGGCGGTGCAACCATTGACGGACAAAAGCTAACAGACCCGAACGCCGAGATTGCACCCGAAGATGGAATGGTTATCCGCGTCGGGAAAAGGAAGTTCGCCAAGCTCATCACAACCTCGACCTGAGAGCGGCCGCCGTTCTCACGTTCCCCGGCCCATCGCACCGAGAGCCGCATTTCCTAGCGCGTCGCGAAGGCCTAATTATTGGGGCTTGCCGATTCCTCGGTTGACCACTCAGTCCGGTTCTGCTGAGGCGATTTGTCGCGCGACTGGCACCTGTACTTATATGTGCCAGGCGACAAGTTCTTGTCGATATAGAGCACGCTACCCTGCCAGCCGCTGTCATGGCCGCCGCCGCTGGTGCATACGAAGCGATACTCGACCCCGTTTATATCGGTTGCCGCCGCCGCACGCATCAAGATCGAGCCGGGGATTTGCGGATACCCGCTGGGCTTGGTCTCCCACAGGCTCGGATTAGGCGTCGGAGGCATCTTGTCGGAAGGTGCATATATGTCGGTGCAGGTCGCAAAATCAACAAAATCAACATCCTTATCCAAGTCCGTATCGGCCCCCTCGCAATCGTATGACATCTCGCACTGGTCATCCAGCCAATACGAGAACATTATCGCAAGGTCGAGCATGTCGATAATGCCGTCCATATCGCAATCGCACAAGCTAGGCTGCGTTTTGTAATGATACCCCATATCGACGATTTCCACATCGGGGCCGGAGTCTGTTCGCGTGGTATATCTGTTGAGCTTCAGGTTCAGCGACTGGTCGCTTCCGGCATTGACGCACGGGCTGCTGACGTCTTGTCCGGCCTCGGTATTACTGAGGTGGTAGTCGCTTACGAACAACGGATTGCTGCTGAGGTTGCCCGCGTTCCAGTTCAAGACGCAGCTCGAACTGACTTGCACGGCATATCGGCCGCCGGCGACGTCGCTGTAAGAAACGGTAGCGCCGGCGGGAGGATTGGATGGCTCCGACGGATCGCCGACGGCAATCTGTGCGCCGTGGGCGGCAACGTTGCTCCAGAAGATGCTGTTTATGACATGGACCTGGGCATCATAACAGGCCAGGCCGCCGCCGCTGCCGTCCTCGTCGCTCACCACGTTGCCCGCCAACGTGCAGTTGGAAATCGTGGGCGTGGCGTCAACGTTGAGCGAGAGGCCCGCGCCGTCCAGGCCTGCGGTGTTGTCTGTTATCAGGCAGTTAGTGAATTCCATAGCGCCGCCCGGAAGGTTCGGCCCGACTATATAGACCGCGCCGCCGAAGCCCTGGGCCTCGTTGGCGGTCAGGACGCAGTCTTTGATTCTCGTTGTGCTGTCTAAGCAATAGAATCCTCCGCCTGAGCAATAGGTTCTTGTTGCCGCGACGTTGTTACTTACGGTGCAGTTTGTGACGTTGACGTCGCTGACGTACAAATATGCGCCTCCGCCGTACTCGGCCATATTGCCGCTGATAGTGCAGTCGGATATGGCTGAGTTCGCACTAATCAGGCACAGCCCGGCTCCGTATAGCGAGGTATTGTCGGTGATATTGCACTCGCTGAAGACTGTAGTTGCCCCGAGTTCGGCGGTCAGATTGCCGGCGAAGATTCCGCCGCCGGCTCCCTCGCCGGAGCTATTGCCTGTGAGGTCGCAGCCTCTTAGCATGAGCGTTCCGCCTGTTTGGTAGAGGATTCCGCCGCCGGCGCCTTCTGTCATATTTGAACTGACGTCGCAATTGATGAGCGTAAGATTTCCGTCTGAGGCAAAGTAGATTCCGCCGCCATATAAGGGGGCCATGTTATTCAGAATATTCGTGTTGTTGATTGTCACGGTGGACCCAGGGGCGCAGCAAATACTCCCGCCAATATAGGCGCTGCCGTCGTTCAGGTTGCAGTCGCTGATTTCCAGTATGCAGTTGGGTTCGCAGTAAATATTAGCGCCGGCGTCTGCGGTGCCTCCGTTGATGGAGCATCCGGCAATCGCAAGGGCGCAATTGGCATCGCAACAGACCCCGCCGCCATATAGTGCCATGCAATTGGTCATGTCCGCGTCGATCTCGCCCGAATAGCCTATTCCGTAGTACACTCCGCCGCCGCCGCTTATACCGTTTCCATTTCCTATTGCGTTGCAGTCAACAAAAGTGCATCCGGTGATTGTTGCGGTGCCGCCGGAGGCAACGCATATTCCTCCGCCCCATCCGTTCGCGTCTGAAACGCCTGACTGGCCGCCGGGCCCACCAGGGTCGTTGGGGTCTGCCGGCGTTCCACCGGCTCCACCGGCTCCACCGGTTCCGCCGAGGGCTTTGCAGAGGTTGAATTTACAGTTGAGAATCGTCGGGGCGCTGTTGGGATCGCAGTAGATTCCTCCGCCGTAGCCGCTGCCGGCGTTTCCTCCGGGGCCGCCCGGTGTCGGAGGAATTGCAGGAATGTCATCGTTGGGATCGTTGGGATCTCCAGGGTCACCGGGGACGCCGGGCTGTCCGGGGGCCCCGGCTCCGCCGGTGCCGCCCTCGGCGACGCAGTTGTTCATGATGCAGTTGCGGATAATGGGGCTTGTGCCGGTGCAGCTTATCGCCCCGCCTATCGAATCTTCTCCGTCGCCTCCCGGAGTCTCGGTATCCGGCGCGGGCGTACCGTCAATGCGTATATAGGCGTTGAGAATCGTAAAGCCGGCCAAGATGCTGTTGGCGTCTTCGGAAGTCTGGAAGATGAAGGCTCGGTGCGGGCTCTCGCCGGATGCCTGGCAGTTGATAATAGTAGCCGCGACGATGCCTTCTTCTTCGGGGTCTTCGCTTCTAACCGTAATCGCCTTGCCGAGAAAATCGATGTCGCGATTGCCGTTGCCGGTATAAGTTCCGGGATGGACGACGACGGTATCGCCGTCAACGGCGTCGTCGATAGCGTCCTGAATCGTCGCATAGGGGAAGGGCACTTCCCGCACTCGCAACGGCCCCCCAAGAGCGCCTGTCACGGTCGCCAGCAGAACAATACTCGCAAAGAGTGCCTTCCTCATTTTCAGCCTCCCGTTATATAGACTTCCTTAACATCACAGTGATCTTGGGGGTGTTCTTAGTTAAATTAACTATGCCTCCCAAGTTGTCACATCTTCTATAGCTTCTACTATATACGAACCGTCAGGAAAAAGCAAGCGATTAACAATTTTTCTCTTTAAATCTTGCCCCAAAGCAGGGCGTTTTGTAGCACGTCTTATAACCTTTTTTGACGCTGCCAATGCCTCAGAACGCCGGAATCGCAGTTGAGGCTCTGTCGATGGCAATTTCGGATTTCTGGCCAATGATCCGAATTTTTCGCCAACACTTCGCCTCTCTGCGGCATTATACTAAGTAGATGAACGGAGCTGACTCGAATGGAAACGAACTTTGAATGAGACAAAAGCGGCTTTTTCGGACCTCACGGCCGGCCAACGCTCATCGAAGCCGAATATGGTGGACATATTCCTGGCCCAGCAGCCTGGCTTAAGAAGAATTGCCGCCGGGATGGGGCTGGGGGCCTCGGATGTCGAGGATGTCCTCCAGGAGATGCAAATCATCCAGACAATCGAGTTGAAGGGCGCCGAGGCCAGGAGAAAGGCGGCCGTGGCGATTCGCCAGCGTGAGAAGGACTTCTTCGATTTATACGACCAATGGCTCTCCCTCGATTCCGAAGTTGAGGGCCTTAAAAGCCGAATACGCAACAGGGAAGAGGAAATAGCCAAAATTGAGGAGACGCTTGCCAATCCAAAGACCGACATGCTCCCTCCGAAGATCTATCAGGACAAGGTTGTCATCTATCGCGTCGCAGAGCAAGACAATGCGCCGGGCGAGGAATGAATCCCAGCGGGGATCCAAATAGCCTGCCGGCCCTGCCTTCTTAGGCCGGATGGATATTTTTTGGAATTTTCGTTGACAAACTTCCGGGAACCTGGTACAATATTAACACTATGAAGCAAATTGACCGAAACAATGCCGTTAACTGGTGGCGACCTGCGGAATAGAATCCGGCAGGCGAGCGGTCTTTTGCTTTCTTACAATACGTTGAATTAACCGAAAAAGCAGCCTGACGGAGAAGCAGGCTGCTTTTTTTATTTGTGTTTTCAGGTATTTGCCGCTAAATACTTACGATAAAAGGCTCAGGAATGGAAAGTCACGAGCATATAATTCGCGGTGCAAGGCCGGGGCAGATTGTGCCCGTCACCCGGGAAATCGATATGGCCGACCCGATGGACTTCTTCGCGAGGCTGAGCGATTACGGCCGGGCTGAGAACTGCTGCCTGTTCGAGTCCCGCGAATACCTCGCCGGCAGCGGGGCACTGAGCTTCGGCACCGCAAGGCCCGCCCTATATCTGACCGGTACGGGCCTCAATTTCACCGTAAAGGCCCTCAGCAATACCGGACGACGCATCTTGGCCTATCTCGCTGCCGACCCGCGGCGATTCGCCTTCTGCGAATCGGTCGATTTCTGCGACGATGCCATCAGGGGCCGAATCAGGCAAAGCGACCGAGTTGTCGATGAGCAGACTCGCTTGAAAAGCACGAATCAGATGGACGTTCTCCGGGCAGTCGCGTTTGCCTTCAGCCTTGCCAGCAAGCCCTTCCGCATTACCTGCGGCCTGCTCGGGGCCCTGAGCTACGACTTCATAGACCAGTTCGAAAAGCTGCCCCAAAGCACCGCCGACCTGCTCGGCAACCCCGACTACGAGCTTTATTTCGCCGACAACATCTTCATAATGGATCACGAGCACTCGAAGGGCTATTGCGTCGTGAACTGCATCCTGACGGACGATGACCCTGAAACGGCAATCGCCGAGGCGCGTGAATGTCTCGATTATTATTCAACCATCGAACAATCCGACGCGCCTCAGGGGCGGAAGTTCGAAGGCGAGATCGCCCCGGCCTCGACCGACACGAGCCAGGCCGAATACGAGCAAATCGTCCGAACCGCAAAAAAACACATCATCGACGGCGACATCTTCCAGGTCGTCCTCAGCAGGACGATAACCGAGCCTTGCCCCGATGAGCCGCTCGACGTCTATAAGCGGTTGCGGGTCCTGAACCCCTCGCCCTATATGTTCTATCTCAATACGCCAAACACAATCCTGATGGGTTCCAGCCCGGAGCTGAATCTGCGAGTGAGCGGGACCGAGCAGCGGGCCGTCGAAATAAGGCCCATAGCGGGCACAAAACCTCGAGGCAGAATCGCAGGGCAAATAGATGAAGACACGGATTTCAGATACGAGGCCGAGCTGAAGCTTGACCGCAAGGAATTGGCAGAGCACATAATGCTCGTTGACCTGGCGCGAAACGATATCGCCCGCGTGGCCAGGCCAGGCAGCAGGGTGGTAACGGAGCTGCTTACCGCCGAAAAGTACGAATCCGTCCAGCACCTTGTAAGTAACGTCAAGGGCGTCTTAGCCGACGGGCTCGACGCACTCAGCGCATATCTGGCGACGATGAATATGGGCACTCTCACCGGCGCCCCCAAGATTGAGGCGATGAAGCTCATCCGCCTGCTCGAAAAGACCAAACGAGGCTACTACGGCGGCGCAGTTATGTATCTCACCGTGGACGGCCAGTTCGATAGCTGCATAACGATTAGGAGCCTGCAGGTCCGCGACCATACAGCATACATCCGGGTCGGCGCAGGCATCGTTCACGACAGTGTGCCGAAAACAGAATACGAAGAGACCCAGCACAAGGCAGGCTCCTGCCTGCGTGCTATCAAGACAAACTGAGAATTTAGAGTGCAAAACGCAAGACTATGGAAACCGCGAATAGAAAAGTCCTGTTCATCGACAACTTTGATTCGTTCACGTACAACCTCGTCGATGATTTTTGCAAACGAGGTTGCCGCGCCAGGGTCTATCGCGCCGATACTTCGCTGGATGATTTAGAAGGCGTAGCCGCGGATTTCGACCCCGATCTGCTCGTGATCTCGCCCGGCCCCGGCACGCCGGATACCGCTGGCGTTTCGCTCGAAGCGACCGCTTACTTCAAGGACAAGCTGCCGATACTCGGAGTGTGCCTGGGCCATCAGGTGATTGTTCAGCATTTCGGTGGCAAGATTGGGCACGCCCCCGAGCCGATGCACGGCAAGCCGTCAAGAATCACGCATAACGAAGAAGGCGTCTTTCGCGGCGTCGAGAACCCGCTCCAGGCAGGCCGGTACCACAGCCTCTGCGCCCTCAAAGTCCCGGATTGTCTCGAAGTGACTGCGAGATTCGAGGACGTCGTTATGGGAGTCAAGCACAAAGACCTGCCGATATACGGCGTCCAGTTCCACCCGGAAAGCATCCTGACGCCCGCGGGTGGTAAAATCATTGAAAACATCTTGTCGATAGCCGAATCGAGAAGGAAAAAGTAGCGAGAACAGCGATGGCCAATATTACCAAGTATCTTGAGATTATCCTGGACGGCGGCGACCTCACATTCGACCAGGCGAAGGAGTTGCAGGATACCATATTTAAGGGCGAGGTCTCGGAAGTCCAGATTGCCGCCTTTCTGGCGGCGATGCGAATGAAACGGGCGACTTCATCCGAAATAGCTGGTTTGGCCCGGTCGCTTCGCGACCACGCGGTGCCTGTCAGGGTTGGGATTGATAACCTTATCGATACCTGCGGGACGGGCGGGGCAACCGTCAAGACGTTCAACATATCGACGGGCGCGGCGATTGTTGCGGCCGGGGCCGGCGCTTACGTGGC
>JAFGTU010000107.1 GCA_016933985.1 Sedimentisphaerales bacterium
GGCAGGACCGTGCACGAGCAGACCGCCAGGATAGTACCGGAAACGCTGGCGACACCGTAGGCAAGGACCTTATTGGCCTTGGCCCCGAGATATTTCATCACGGAGGCCTGGCTCACAAAGACTGAGATCGCCCCCGCAATAAAGAAGGCGGGCACAAGACAGAGCAGGACGTGTTCGCGGGCGTACCACTTGACTAAACGCAGCGATTCGCCGACGGCATTGTCGAAACGGCTGCCGCCTACGGGCAAATAAAAGCAGGCGAGAAAAACCGCCGCAATGAAAAGCAGCTTTTTCCATTCATTCTTGAAATCCACCTCGAAGTCTCCTATCGCAGGGCTGTAAGCAGTTTTTTGTTTTCCTCGGCCTGCTGTTTGAGAACGCCGGTGATGCAGAAGAAGAAATCAAGAATACAGACGCACTTGAGCCTGTATATTACTTTGAGTCCTTCTTTTCGACAGTCCAGCACGCCTGCGCTGACCATTAGCGAAAGATGCCTGGAGACGTTTGAGCGTTCGGCCCCGACGTGCCCGGCTATATCGCAGACGCATTGCTCGCCGTCTTTGAGGAAATTCAGGATGGCAATCCGCAGGGGGTGGGCGACGGCCTTGGCAATCTCCGCCTGTTTCTCGAACAACAGCAGTTTCTTCTTATCCGGCATGGAAGCCCCTTAACTAAGTTACTATGTGATAATATACTCACATAATAGTGCAAAGTTCGCGCGGTGTCAATTGTTTTTTGGCTCTTCCGCGAAGATAATAAGCCACAGCCAGGAGCTTCGGCCAACGTATCAGGTAAGCGGGCTATGGGCGCCGGCTCATTGATTGGATGAGCCTGTCTTTCGATGTTGGATCGGCGCTGCCTGGCGGGCATCGGTTGTGATGTTCGTCTAAAAACGGGCGGCGGTGTGGAAGTTCGGGAGTGGATTTGGTAGCATAGGGCGTCGCAGCGCCTTGTAGTTCGTCGGCGCTGCCGGGTCCGAGCGATTCGAAACGTTGTTTGCAGATGAGAATATTTGCTGACGTGACAAGCTGACCATACGATAGTCTGGAAATGCCGGGGTCATTTTGGGGCCGGAAATTTACATTTTGGACTTGTTGGGAACGTTTACCTTCGCCGCTTACGGCGCCTATATCGGGCAGCAAAAGCGGTTCGATATCTTCGGCATCTTTGCCTGTGCGTTCCTGACTGCACTCGGCGGAGGGACAATCAGGGAGCTGATTCTCGGAAATATGCTCTTCTACTTCCGCGACTACAATTATATCTATGCAATAATACTGGCGACGGTGTTTTCGATAGTTATCTTCGGTAAGTTCGAGAAGATCAGCCGATATATGCTCGTTGTTGATGCCATCGGCCTTACGACGTTCGCGCTAATCGGGGCGACAAAGGCCGCCCAGGCCGAGTTGGGAGCGTTTGCGGTTATTTTCCTCGCCACTGTGACAGCCGTCGGCGGAGGTCTGTTGCGGGACGTATCCATAAGAAAAGTGCCTCAGATATTTTACCGCGATTTCTATGCATCCCCGGCCATATTCCTCGGCGTAGTGTATTCGATATGCCGGCAGTATATGGATAGGCCGGTCTGTGTCTATGCGCTGATCGTGTGCACTTTTATGTTGCGGCTGCTGGCGATATACTTCAAGATTGACTTGTGGGGTCCGAGGAGGAAGAAATCCTGATTAGTCCGGGCCGTAATACGAGCAGCAGGTCTTATCGGTCTCCCAGATGGTAACGCAGTGGAGCTTTGCGTCGCTGAATTTCCCTAACAGCCTTTCCCAGGCGAATACCGCGATGTTCTCGACGGTCGGATTGGTCCTGCCGAACTCCTCAACGTCCAGGTTCAGATTCTTGTGGTCCACGAGCCTGATAAGCTCGTGATGGATGATTTCCTCGAATTTTCCCACGGCCAGCTCGCTTGCCCCCGGGGTCTTGACGGTGACTTCAACGATGTAGTTATGCCCGTGCCCGGCGGGATTGGCGCACTTGCCGAAGACCTCGAAATTCCGCCGCTCGGAGAATTGATCATTCCAGAGCTTATGCGTCGCTGCAAATTCGAACTTCTCGCTAAAATAAACCATTTCTCCGTCCTCGGAATCTATTGATAGTTTCCTGTAAGGATTCAGCTTAACGCCGATCCCGCTCAGTTTAGCGTTGCCGAACTTATCGGCGAGCTTAGTCCACGCTGTCGCGAGCAGATCGGCGATGACGGTCAGGGCAATATGCCTGCCCGCGGCAAATTCGGCTTTTATACGCTCGGTAAAAACAGGGACGGCCGATTTGCGCACTTCGCTGTCGATATCCGCAACGTTGATAAGAAAGCCTGTCTGTGACTCGACCTGCCCGGCCAGCTCCACCCACAACTCGAGAAACACCGCCAGCCCTTCACCAGCCGGCCTGGAAGCGAAAGAATTGGCGCCCTCTCGCTGCTGTGGGAGAAAAGGATTGACTGAAAACCGAACATGCCTGGTCAGTCTGTGCATCACCGTCTATTCATCAAGCTGAGGACCTCGCTTCGACTCTTGGGGTCTTTCCTGAATATCCCGCGAAGTGCGGATGTGACCATTTCCGATCCGGGTTTTTTTATGCCTCGAATTGTCATGCAGCTATGCGATGCCTCGAGGACGACGGCGACGCCGCGAGTCTCCAGGCGGTTCATAAGAAAATCGGCTATTTGGTAAGTAAGCCTCTCCTGTGTCTGCAGCCGGCGGGCAAAACACTCCACGATTCGCGCCAGCTTGCTCACCCCTAATACGGCGCCGGTGGGCAGATACGCAACGTGCGCAGAGCCGATAAACGGCATCATGTGATGCTCGCAGATGCTGTAGAACGGTATATCGCGCAGCACGACGATCTCGTCGTAATTCTCCGAAAAAACGCTTCGAAGGTGCTTATCCGGCTTTTCGTGCATTCCGCCGAGAAGCTCGGCGTACATTCGCGCCACTCGCAGAGGAGTCTGCTTAAGCCCCTCGCGCTGTGGATCCTCACCTACGGCAAGCAGTATCTCCCTTACGGCCTTACTGATCCTCTCGGCATCTATCGTTTTACTCTTTTTGCCCATCTATTCAGCCCGTGACTGCAAGTCTGGAACATTTCGGTTGCTGGAATGTCGGTGCGAGCATATTACGCCGTATTCACGATCTATGCAAAAGAAAAAGCATCAGGGGTCCTTGTCGCTGCTCAAATCCTTACGGAATCCGTCGGCGATATCCTGCCATTGTCCCCCGAGCTGCTCGACCTTTTGGGGGTATTTCAGGGCCAGGTCGTTCATCTCGCAGCGATCTACGCTCAGGTCATAAAGCTCCCATTTACCTTCCTTGCCGCCCTTCGCGGATAGCTTCCAATCGCCGGCGCGGATTGCCCGGTTGCCGCTATGGCACCACCACAAGGTCCTCTCTCCCAAGACATGGTCTTTCTTGAACACGGGTATGAGGCTTCGTCCAGGCCCGGGGGGCGTCCCTTTGGGCTGGTCGGCTTTCGCTCCTGCCAGCTCCAGAATCGTCGGCACAATATCAATGAAATGCGACGGTTGATGCCGCAATTCGCCCTCGGCGCGGATCCCCTCGGGCCAATGGGCGATAAACGGTGAAGAGATGCCCCCTTCGTGGTTCCAGTGCTTATGCAATCTGAAAGGCGTATTAGCGGCGGTTGAAAACCCCGGGCCGAGGCAGAGAAAGGTCTTGGCCGATCCCATCGCCGCCGAGGGATCGTGGCCGTCGCCGCGGATTATCTGCTCGGCGCTGGCCCCGTTGTCGCTGGCAAATAGTATCAGCGTATTCTGATATGCGCCCATTTCCTTAAGCTGCTGTATAACCCGGCCGATCTCCAGGTCCATCCGCGTAATCATCGCCGCGTGGATCGCCATCTTCCCTGCCTGGAATCGCTTCTGCTCGTCCGTCAGCGTCTCCCACGCAACCGCGCGGGCCGCCTCCCCCGGGCCTATCCGCTCTTTTAACTGCTCCGGCTTAAGGTTCCAGCTCGGGACAATATCCGTATCCGGCTTGGATAAAGCGCAGTTTACCATCCCCATCTTCTTCATCCGCTCCCAGCGTTTGCGTCTGACAGCGTCCCAACCCTCGATATAGGCATCGCGGTAAGAATCGATATCCTTCTGGATGGCCTGGAGCGGGAAGTGAGGCGAGTAAAACGCGATGTACTGGAAGAAAGGCTTGTTGCCGTGCTTTTCCTTGTGCAGCTTCAAGCACTCAACGGCGTGGTCCGCGATTGCAACAGTCGAATAGTAATCCTCCCCCGGCTTGGCCGGCGCGCTGACGCCGTCTTCGGTCCAGGGCTTGGAATCGAAGTATCGGTCCCAGTCGCAGCCGGACCTCTCGCCGCCCCAGGATCGCTCGAATCCGCCGTCGATGGGACTTCCGTCGATGTGCCATTTACCACTATGATAGGAAGAGTAGCCCGCGGATTTGAGCATTTTGGGCAGGAGCGGCGCCCATTTCGGCC
>JAFGTU010000108.1 GCA_016933985.1 Sedimentisphaerales bacterium
CGCCCGCTCGTATCTTTCATCTTGCAGCGAACACGATAAGCGTGCCCCTGCTCAACCGCCGCCGCGGGAATGAGTATGTCGCTCTGGAATACCGTCATCTCCTCGCTTTCCCAAACGCTCTGTATCTCATACTTCATCCGGTCGCCGGGGTCATAGCTCGGACAGCCTTCGTCCGTAACCTCGGCAATGCGCCACTTCATCGCCGCAAAAGTCCCGCTCCCCTGCGGGTCGGAAAAAGGAGACATCCTGAAATCAAGAGTATTGATCGGGTACCCGGGCTCTCCATTATAGGAAATAGTCGGAGTATAGGGAACGGACGTATCCTCGGAATAGGTACTGAACGCCTTGTACCCCGTTACATAGTTCCTCATAATCTGGACCATTCCGGGGAAGTCCTTCGTGGCGGCCTGCTGATAGAACCGGCCCGCCCCGGCCTTCGACGAATTGACGTAGCTGTAGTTGGTCATTATCGGATTGTAGTCCCACATCGCACGGTCGGCATCGACCATCGAAGGCCCGCCCGCCGGATCGTCAATGAACCCGGCCAGCTCATCAAGCAAGAGGTTCATCTGCTCGGTGTTGTAAAGCAGGTCGTAAAATTCCCGCAGCCGATTGCGGTATTCCAGAAGAAGCGCCGAACGAGAGAAGATCGCCCCCTCGTTCTTGAAGCAGTCTTCCCCGTTGCCGTACATATTATTCGCCCAGGTCAAATCAACGTCCCAGGGCAGCATAGACCAGATATTCGTCTCGGGATTTAGGTAGAAGAACCAGTTCTTGCCGTACCCAATGTCGCCGTGGTGGATCCCCTCGACAACACATCGGTACCCGTAGTAGCGATTCAGATCCACGTTGTCGCGCCACCACTGATCGCTCGGATTCGGATCGTAGTAGTAGCCTGATTTCAACGCGGCATAATCGGAGTAGTCGGTAACGGCGGTTGGACCCTGGTTGTTCGACCCTGCGTCGTGATTTTCGATCTTGTATAGGTTGCCGTCCGGCAGCAGGTGCTCATCTAAGAACCGACCGTCCATCTGCTCGATCGTCATATAGAGTCCCCAGAAATCGCTTTCGTACTGCGACGAGCCGGCTTCGGCGGCGCCGTCTATTACGCGAAGGTGCAGCCAGTTGGTTTTCGGCGACTCAACGCCCATTAGATTGAACAGCAAGAAGCTGGCAGCCTCGAACATCCCCTGCTCGCCCCGATGCAGGTAGTCGCCCTGCTGAATGCACGCCGAGAGGTTCAGCTTGTCCCATTTCGTGTCGAACTTCTTGCCGTAGTCGTCCCGCGCCTGAAAGCTCTGCCCCCGGTTGAAGTCGAACTTCCACATATTCTTGCCCATCGAGTACCGCCAGCACCCACCCCGCGCGCGGTAGCGAACATGGTCATAGATTTCCCCGTCATAGACCAGCGTGCCGTACCAGTTGTACGAATCGCCCCAATACTCACCTATTGCGGCGTCCGGCATGTGAAGCGCATCGACAACACTCTGGTGCTTCGAGATAAGATGATAAACCGGCAGGCGCGTCAGAACCTCCGGGCTGTACTGCACGACGGGCGTGGAACCGGGTCGAGCCGCGCCCGACCACGCCGGAACCCCGTCATAAACGAAATATGCAAAATTAGGCACCGGCTCATTCTCATAGTCATACACGTACGGAGCCCTCGTCTCTAAGCCGGTATAATCCCACGCATAAATCCGGTACCGAACAAGGCGACGGTTCGTCTGAATCGACCCGTCAAGGACAACCGTGAAGATGTCGTCCTCCGCCTCCACATCGCCGTCGATGCCGTCGTCGTGCATTGCGACCATTTCCCAATTCGTCTCATACTGCGAATCGGTAAGCTCAATATAGCTGCCGGGGTTCACGAGCTGGTAGATCAGCATAACGTATTCAACGCCGTCCGAATCGGTCACTTTGGCCGTTATCGTCACGTCCTCCCCACTGCAAGGCTGCTTGGGGCTGTGATTGACCTGACGCATGTTAGGCGGCGTATTATCCGCATAAGAGGTGTTCCTCCTGCCCGGAGACGGCCCCGCAGGCAGCGGAGTCCCTTCAAGACGAACGTCAAGAAAACTATCTGAAGAACCGCCTATAGACTGGTTAAAGAGATGAATAGCAAGGACATTGGTCCCTTGCTTTAGATACCCCGATGGCGCCGGCAGCGTGAAAGTGTTCCAATTGTGGTCTTCGCGAGCGACCGTGGCAGCCCCGTCGTGCGCCGCCTCCTCGGTGTCCGGCTTCATGTCAACGTTGCGAACGAATTTGTTATTGATATACGCATAGAATCCGTCGTCGTAAATCGCATCAAGCTCCAGACCTCCGATGGTGCTGACGTCATCCACCTCGAATTTGATGCGAAGATAAACCGACGAATAGTTGTATCGCATATCCAACTCCGTATCGATGAAGCCCGGAGTTGCACCCTCTTCGTAACCGATAACCAGATTCCCCTCGGGCCACGATGAATCGTCAAAGTCAATCTCGCGCCAAGCCCTCGTATTAGGCTCCGACGCTTCGCCGTACCCCTCGAAGTATTTCCATCGGGCGCCCGCTTCTATAAGCGTCGCCGGTTCAGCGACGAAATCCGGCTCGCTCGGACGCCAACTGCCGCCGAGGTCGTTATCCTGCGCCGGATTAACCAGTTCGATCGAGTACCCCGGAGCCCCCCCCACCGTCGGCCACGGAAAGCCGAGCTTGTATTCGACCTCATCAACCCGCTCGCCGTCCGAATCACGAAGGACAATATCCTCGCCCTCGTTGCTCAGCTTGCCCACCCAAGGCCCGAACAGAATGTTCGAAGAGACGCCGAACTTGCTCGCAACCTGCTCGGGAGTCTGAGCAACAACAACATACTCGCCCGACCCCAGGATAACGCCCGCCGGAAACTTATAAGATACGCCGCTGTCGAAATACCAACCGCCGATATTCACATCGAACGCGCTTCTATTGTAAAGCTCGATATACTCGATAAGCTCCGTCTTGACGTCGGGGTCGTAGTGAATCTCGTTGATAATCACCTTCGAGCGGCTCTTGCCCCAGTTCTTCGCCAGCGCCGCAAAATCGCCCATGTTCACTCCGTCGTCGCCGACGATGTCGGCATCACCGCCCGCAGGATCGAGCCACTGCCCGGCAAACGATAAGACGTCCTCGAAATTCACCTCGCAGTTTCCGCTAAGATCGCCCTCAAGGCAAATCCCGTACAGCGGGCCGGCAATAGAAATGGTTAAAAACAGACCAAGCAAATAAAGACCTGCGGACTTATGCATCTTACTATCCTTCCTCGCGGGCATCTCTGGCCGCAAACCTTCGCGCCATCACTCCGGCTTGCCTGCTGCCAACGGGCTGCCCACAGAATAAGCCATTGCTTTACTATAACACATCGCAGCCCGCCAAGTCAACACACTTCTGCCACAAATACTCATTCTCCGCTCAATAACAGGCACCCGCAAAATATGCCGGCGCCGCAACAGAAAAGAAACCAATCTGCACTCAGACGCCTATAATAACGGCCCTGTTATTCCTACGCTGCCGAAAACTGCGCTGTTCGCACTGCACGCCACCGCATTCAAGCTAAATCCCATTTGACAAGAAGCGGCCCCACAGGCTATCCTGTGCCTGATTAAACTGGATTGTCTCGTTATGCCAACAAAAGTCTATGACCTGTCTTTTAAGGAGACGAATTATGAGCGCAGCGATGAACAGGCGAGAGTTCTTGACGGCAGGGGCCGCCGGAGCGGGCGCCGTCCTGCTCGCCGGCCAATTCGCACGGGCCGGCCAATCCGATAACTGGCCCCCAAAAATGCCACCCGTCAAAATCTACCACGTCTATATCGGAAGGACAGGCGGAATATACCTCTCAAGACCCACCGCCGAGATAAAGATGTTCGAGGACTACCTTGCCGGGATCGAGAAAAAGCTCGGCGATGTCAAATTCGTCGGCGGAGAGCTGATGCCCCCGGCAGAAATCGCCGCAGTCATGCCGAAACTAAAAGATGCCGACGCCGTTATAATGTTCCACCTCTCCGGGCACGGCGGCGACGCCCCGGAACAAATCATGTCTGCCATTCTCGATACCGCCATGCCCGCCGCGGTATTCTCGCAGCCATTCAGCGGCCACGGATGGATGTACTTCCCACGCTGGCAGAAGCAAGGCAAGAAAGTCGTGCTCCTGCCCAGCAGCGACTGGACCGAAATAGACAAGGTCGTCGGCCTGATGCGCGTCGCCCCGCACCTGCGAAACACAAAGATACTCGTCGTTAGAGGACCCCTCGGAACCGCCCAGGCCTGCGACCCAAAAATCGTCAAGGAAAAACTCGGAGTCGAGATGATTCCCCTCACGGTCGAGGAGACGCTCGAAGCTCACAAGGCCGTCGATCTCAAAGACGCAGAGGCAGAGGCGCAAGAGTACTGGCTGAGCAAGGCCCAGAAGATTATGGAGCCTACGAAAGACGAAATCATCAGCTCGGCGAGATACTACCTCGCAACCAAGAATCTGATGATCGCCAAAGGAGCCAACGCCACCACCAGCTCAAACTGCATGGGTGACCCCGCAAAGTGCTGCCTCACGTACAGCAAACTCAACGACCTCGGCCTCGTCGGAGCATGCGAGGGCGATATGGACTCAACGCTCACTATGTTGATGTTCCAATACGCCTTCGGCGTCCCCGGCTTCATCAGCGATCCCGTTTTCGACATCGCAAACAATGCCTTAATCCACTTCCATTGCACCTGCTCAACAAAAATGGCCGGGCCGGATTCGCAGCGTCTCCCGTTCACAATCAGGACCCAGAGCGACAGCGAAAGAGGAGTGGCGCTTCAGGTGGAGATGCCTATCGGGCAGACCGTGACATGCGCCAAGTTCATCGACCTCGACAAAATGCTAATCTCAACCGGTGAAATCTTCAAGGTAACGCATGATGAGCTCGGCTGCAGAACGCAATTCTGGACTAAAGTCAAAGACGCCAGAAGCATGTTCAACAACTGGGGAGCAGGCGCCCTGCAAGGCGGAGTGATGACACTCCTTCACCGTGTCGTATTCTTCGGAGACCGAACTCAGGACATCAAAAACCTCGGAATCCTGATGGGATTCAAAGTCATAGAGGAAGCATAACCGCATAACGCTCGATTGAAGCGGCAAAGCGGAAAGAGATTCCTTAGCGGCAACCTAAAAATTACAGGAGACAAGAATGAACCGGAATCTGCGGCACGCCATCGGTATCTTGATTGCACTGACTACAGCCTCCTTAGCCCTTGCAGACAGACAAATATATGACATCCGCGATTTCGACGCCAAGCCCGGCGGAGAAGCCCTCTGCACAAAGGCAATCCAGGATGCCATCGACAAGTGTGCCGGCAGCGGCGGCGGAACCGTCTATCTGCCCCCAGGCAAGTGGCTCACCGGAACCGTATATATCGAAAGCAACGTCACGATGCACCTCGATGCCGGCTGCACCCTTCTCGGAAGCCCCAATAAGACCGACTACGGCCCGCCAAGAAAACTCAAAGATCCCGACGCCGGAACTTTCAGCTACTGGGCCGTCATCGCGGGCAAGGGCCTCCAAAACATCGCAATCCGCGGACGAGGCACTATCGACGGCCAGGGAGCCGCCTTCAGATACAAAGACGGACCGCGACCGAAAAACATCTACCTCGAAAATTGCCGCGACGTCCTAATCGAGGGCGTCCGCCTGCGAGCCGCCGGCTCATGGATGCAGCATTATCGCAACTGCGACCGACTCACGATTCGCGGCATTGCCGTCTTCAACCACGTCGCATACAACAACGATGGCCTCAATATCGATAGCTGCCGCGACGTCGTCATCACAGGCTGCAACGTCGATTCCGACGACGATGCAATCGTCCTCAAAAGCCTCTCGACAAGACCCTGCGAGAACGTCGTCATCTCCGATTGCATCGTCTCAAGCCACTGCAACTCAATAAAGATGGGTACGGAATCTGGCGGCGGATTCCAGAATATAACCGTAACCAACTGCACGATATGCTCCCCGAGATACTCGAAAGTCACCTACGGCAAACAAAGGGGTCTCGCCGGCCTGGCACTCGAAATCGTGGACGGAGGAACGCTCGACCGCGTCGCAATCTCAAACATAACGATAAAGGGCCTCACCGCCCCAATCTTCATGCGCTTGGGTAACCGCGCCAGAATCTACGACAAGGACGCAGCCAAGCCCCCAGTCGGCAAATTCCGCAACGTAGTCGTCACCAACATTGTAGCCATCGACTGCTCCCCTGTCGGCTGCTCGATCACCGGCCTGCCGGGCCATCACATCGAGAATGTCACTATCAGCAACGTCAACCTCGGCTTCGAAGGCGGCGGAACGAAAGAGGACGCCGCCCGACAAATCCCCGAAAACCCGGCAAACTACCCCGAAAGCACAATGTTCGGCACGCTCCCCGCCTACGGCTTCTATTGCAGACACGTGGACAACCTGCAATTCCAGAACATCCGCCTGGCAACCTCCGCCCCGGACTACCGACACGCGGTAGTCTTCGACGACGTCCACAGCGCAACCATAGACTCCCTCGACGCCCCATCCGCCCCCGACGCCGCCGAGGTTATTCGCCTGATAGACTCAACTGACATCCGTATAGAACCGCCTCTGACTGAAAAGTGAAAATCCTCCTCGTCAATCCGCCGATTTACGACTTCGCCGCGTACGACTTTTGGCTCAAGCCCTACGGCCTGCTCAGCGTCGCCGGATACCTCCGCGGCAAGGCCGATTTCACCCTCTTCGACTACCTCGACCGCCTCCATCCATTCGCAGCCGCCAGAGAGAACCTCCAATCCGACCAATGGGGCCGCGGCAGGTTCTACCAGCGGCAAATCCAAAAGCCGCCCTCCCTCAAACAAATCCCCCGCCGTTTCCGCCGCTTCGGCCTGCCAAGAGAAATCTTCAGAGAATACCTCACAGGCACCGCCCCGCCCGACTACGTCCTCATCCAGACAATGATGACCTACTGGTACCCCGGCGTCCAGGAAGTTATTGAAGACATCCGTACAACCGTCCCAAAAGCCAAAATCATATTAGGCGGCAACTACGTCACCCTCTGCCCCGCTCACGCCGATACGCTCGGCGCAGACCTGTGCATCCACGGCACAACCCTCGCCCTCCTCTGGGATTATCTTGCCCTCGAACCCGACCTCGACCAACCAGCCCTATGGGAAGCCTACGACAAACTAAACGTCGGCGTCCTCAAAATAACCCAAGGCTGCCCCTTCAAATGCACATACTGCTCCGTGCCGAAGGTCTATGGCGATTTCGCCCCCCGTCCCATAGACCGCTGCCTCGCCGAAATGCGATTGCTCCTCAATCTCGGAGTCAAGAATATAGCGTTCTACGACGACGCCCTCCTCTTCAATCCCGAAAAAGCCCTAACCCCATTCCTCGAAGAAATCATCAGCCCCCACGACATACAAAACACAACATCCCAGAAAACAAGCCCGAAGCGTAAGCGCCGGGGTATTCACGCAATACGCGATACGCAATACGCAATACGAATCCCCAATCTCCATTCCCCCAACGCCCTAAACGCCCGCTTCTTAACAAAAGACCTCGCCGACCTAATGCTCCGCGCCGGCTTCAAGACCTTCTACTTAGGCTTCGAGAGCGCCTCGGCTGAATGGCAGAAGCAAACCGGCTCGAAGGTCTTCTGCGAAGAACTGGCCCAGGCCGTCGACCACTTAAAGGCCGCCGGAGCAAACCCACAAGACATCACCGCCTACCAAATCCTCGGCCACCCAAAGACCGACTCTCAGCAGCTCGAACAATCAATGCAATTCGTCAACTCCCTCGGAATAAGAGGAATGTTAGCCGACTTCTCACCAATCCCCGGAACCCCCGACGGAGATTACTGCGCCAAATACGTCGATATGACAGAACCACTGAACCACAACAAAACCGCATTCCCAATTACCCTATTAGCCTTCAAAAAATCAAACCAACTAAAAGACCTCCAACGAACCCTGAACCGTAACCTCCCCTCCTCCACCACCCCATAGTTTAGCGGTCGCCGGCACGGCGACCCAACTCACCCGCATTGATTTCACCATCTTAACCTGCTATACTCGTCCGTCAATTCAAAATATAAGATTCAAGATTTCATATTGTCGCTTAGGAAACAAAGAAATGGATACTTCAAGCTGCACCGTACAATTCTGCCGAAATGACCTTGAAAAGAGCAGACTTCAACAAGGTAAATGTCCTGTAAGGGATTGCTCCGCACCACTCGGAAAGGCGCCTTTTAGGAAAAGTAAAGGCCAAATGTTGAAACTGCCCTTTTGCCCGGAGCACGGCCTCAGAATTCACAAGAGTGGTTTCGTCTATTACAATGGCCCCGGGGGCGAGGCCCTGATTACTGCGGCAAAACGTAATTTGATGTTCCACGCACAGTACTGCATCGACAATTTCGTTCGCAAATCAAACAAAGCCGAATCACATAGACTATGCTACGAAAGCAGCGAAGACGCCCTCACATTCAACGTATTTGCCGAGCTACTCTCAACCGGTAACGAGCTTAAGAAATTGCTGAGACGCATATGCAATGGCTCCCCCACAGACATTCCTCAGTTGTACCTCTGGGGTCAAAGAGTTGACCTCGATACGCCCGTTTCACCATACAACCCTCTTTGCACCGCGCGCCGTCTGTTGAGAGAAGACCGCCTCCCGTATCCGACCGAACCTGACATCATGCTCGTCGTTCCCAACAAGGTCTTGATCTGTATCGAAGCAAAATTCGGCAGCAAGAATCCAATTGCCGAGGAACGAAAGGTCCCTCAAGACCAGAAGCCGAAAAGCAAGACCGAGCTGATTGACAAATACTGTTACAGAAACAGCATCATCCGATGGAATGACATCTTCACCTTCGACAGAATGCCCGTACGCTTCCACGAACAGCTCTTTAGAAACATAGTATTTGCAGCATCTATAGCCGAAGTCGCTGGTATAGAGAAATGGTATGTAGTCAATTTGCGAAGTCAACACGTTATGAATCTCAAGAAAGGGCGGGCTGAAAGTATGCCTGTCGTGCGTAACGTTCGCTCCGTGCTTACACACGCTTACAAGAATCGATTCGTGCATCTCACTTGGGAGGAGTTGTACGATATATGTGTGAGAGATAATCCACATCTGCACAACCTTGCTTGGTATATGAAGAACAAGACACTTAACTGCCAACGGGCATTCAACATCTTTTGAGAAGCAATTACGAGCATAGCCTCTTCGCTGCGCGGGACTCAGCAATGTTTGCGAGACGACTGTGAAATCTGAAATCTGTAATCTGAAATTAGTTATCAAGTCCTTCGGCTGCCAGATGAATAAGCTGGATACGGCCCTGGTTGCTTCATCGCTTGCGAGGGCCGGTTTCGACCTGATCGACGGCCTCAAAGAGGCGGATGTCGTCTTGATAAATACCTGCTCCGTCCGCGACCATGCCGAACAACGAGTAATCTCTCACTTGGGCCATCTGAAGCATATCAAGGAATCCAGGCCGGACCTCATCGTCGGCGTAATAGGCTGTATGGCCCAGCGCCTCGGTGACAAACTCCTCGAACACGAAGCCGTCAACATAGTCTGCGGCCCGGCCCAGATACCGCAGATTGCAAACCTCATCAAAGAGGCAATCGAGAAGAACAAGAAGGAATTGGCGATAACCGAGCAGATTCGTAAGCCCGCCCCTCAGCCCGACAGCGACGCCCTCGAAGAATTCGAATCAGCCTACGGAATCGACGACAAGGCCATCCCCGGCCAGGCCTTCGTCCGCGTAATGCGGGGATGCGACAAATTCTGCACATACTGCATCGTCCCCTACGTCCGCGGCCCCGAGGTCTCACGCCCGCCAGAAGCGATAATCGACCAGATAAAGAGACTCGCCGACGCCGGCATAAAGCAGGTTACTCTCCTCGGCCAGGCCGTCAACTGCTACGAGTACAAAGCAGCCGAGAAGACATACTCCCTCGCGGACATCCTCGCCAACGCCGCCGACATCGAAGGCATCGAATGGATAAAATTCGTCACCAACTATCCAACCGAGAAATACTTCGACCAAATTCTACAGTTAATGCCCGACTCGCCCAAAGTCTGCCCCTACCTTCACATGCCCGCCCAGAGCGGCTCCGACAAAATCCTCCGGGCAATGAACCGCCGATACACCGCCCAATGGTATCTCGACCTTCTCGATAAGGCCCGGTCCATAGTCCCCGACATCGCAATCGCAGGCGATTTCATAGTAGGCTTTCCCGGCGAGACAGACGACGATTTCCAGGCAACCGTCGAGCTGATCAAAAAGGCCCGCTACAAAAATTGCTTCGTCTTCAAGTATTCCCCCCGCCCAGGAACTACAGCGGATAAGAGACTGCAAGACACCGTCCCGCCGGATGTAAAGCAGGCCCGAAACATCGAACTGCTCGCAGTCCAGGAGAAAATCAGCGAAGAATTGAGCCGTGAATTCCTCGGCAAAACCGTAAAAGTGCTCGTAGAAGGCCCAAGCAAAAAACCACACCTAAACGCCGCCGAGAGCAATAACAACCCCCAGCTCGTCGCCCGAACCGCAACCGACCACATAGTAGTATTCAACGCCCCCGAATCCCTCGCAGGCCGATTCGCAACCGTCAGAATAACAAAAACCACCCCCCTAACCCTCTTCGCAAAGTTGACAGAATCCCAAGAATAGCGCATACAAGGCATTTGATATGAAAAGCCTCAGAGAAAAAACCGGCTACATCTGCGATATGGACGGCGTCATCTACCACGGCGACAGACTCGTCGAGGGCGCCAGCGACTTCGTCCAATGGCTCAAAGACAACGGCAAGAAGTTCCTCTTCCTCACCAACAGCTCCGCAAAATCGCCCAAGGAGCTCCGCCAGAAACTCGCCCGCATGGGCATCGACGTCGCCACCGAGTCCTTCTACACCTCCGCCCAGGCGACCGCAAGCTTCCTTGCCGAGCAGAATCCGAACGTCGGCGTCTATGCCCTCGGCGAATCCGGCCTGATTAACGCGCTTCACGACGCCGGCTTCTACATCGACAACGTCAATCCCGAATACGTAGTCGTCGGCGAATCGCGCACCTACAACTTCGAGCAGATTGAGCTCGCCGTCCACCTCGTCCTCAACGGTGCAAAGCTCATCGGAACAAATTCCGACCTCACCGGCCCCTCCGAAAAAGGCATCGTCCCCGCCTGCCGCGCGCTTGTCGCACCGATAGAATTGGCCACCGACAGAAAGGCATATTTCATAGGAAAGCCCAATCCCCTTATGATGCGTCACGCGATAAAGAGAATCGGCTGCCAGCGAAAGGAGACCCTCATCATCGGCGACAGGATGGATACCGACATCATCGCCGGTATAGAATCGGAAATAGAAACCGCCCTCGTCCTCAGCGGAATAACGAAAAGAGAAGACCTCGCCCTCTTCCCCTATCGGCCGGACCACATCCTCGAAAAAGCCGCAGACATCATCAATCTCGACTGACTAAGCACCCTACTTCCCGAACAAAACGCTCGGCATCTGGACCACGCAGAAATACCCGAACACAAGGAACGCAATTACCAGCCCGACCGCGAAAGCCGGGCTCGGCCTCAGCACGCTTAGAGCCTCCCTGCTGAGCAGCTTCGGCATCACCACGAACAGACCCACCGCAACCAATATCGCCTGCATAGGCGTCAGCAGCAGCCCGTCCATCAGCGCCGCAAACTGCACCAGCACCACCGGCTTCTCCTTGAAAAAAAATACAATAACCATATTCGCGCACAAAAAGAACAGCAAAAACATCCGAAATTGCGTCTTCCACTTGAAGCGTTTGTCATACCCCGGAATACAGATCCTGCACGAATCGGCAAGCAGCCTCGGCCAGCCCGCAAGCTGCCCGATTTGCGTCGAAATCAAAGCCGCCGCCCCGGCTAACATAAACAGAAATCCGCCCCCCGACCCCCACTTCGACGAGAACAGAGTCGAAAGCTTTATCGCCACATCCGGCCCTTCCGGAGCGACCTGCGCCGGCCCAAGTACCCCGGCTCCCGCAATGTAAAATGCCCCGGTGACAACAATCCCGATAACCATCGCAAGCGAAGAATCCAGATAAAGCACCCGGCACCAGCCCTTAATCCGTTCCGCAGCATCCCGCGTCATCCGCCCCAGGCTCGCCGTATCCGCAGGCCGGCCGTAACCGCGACCCGCCGTCGCACCGTACCCAGCCCCGATTACCCAATAAGTGTACCAAACCTGGCTCGCAAATCCCCCTGCCCCCCACCCGAGCAGAGGCAGTACCTCCTTCCACGGATTTACGCTCACCCCCTTCAGCGATGCCGCCCACTGAGGAACACCCGGCACGCTGAACGCAAGGCTCCGCAGAATCACCCCAACACCGGGAAAAACATGCGCCGCTACATAAATCACGCCCAGCACAATAATCAGCACGAGGAAGCTCATCACCATCTTCAACACATTGAACATCCCCGACCACACCACCGCCACCGCAACGATAGTAACCGCCCACCCGCAAAGCCCCGGAAATATCTTGGCTATCGACCCCGGCACCACGCTCGACGGGATCAGGCTGCTGACAAACACACCCGCCGCCGTAACCACAGCCCCGATTGAGAACGTCGCAGCCAGAAACTGCACCGCCAGCACAACCCACACCGCCCAGTGCCTCGGCCCCGGCATCCGGGCGAGCATATCGATCATCCCCTCGCCGGTGCAAACCGTATATCGCGCCCCGCTCATACCGATCCAGAACTTCAGGAAGATCCCCACCACTATCGCCCACAGCACCGCCGTACCCAAGATCGCCCCCGTCCGCGTAGCCAAAATAACCTCCCCAGACCCGATATACTCCGCAGCCCAAACAAACGAAGGCCCCACCATAGCCAGCGCCGCAAGACCAGCCGGCGCCCTCTTGATCTTAATGCCGCCCTCCGTCTTGGATTCGTCTGCCATAAAGTGCCCCTTCTTTATTTTGTTCGACCAATCGAATTCAAACGCCGCCAGCATACCCCCCGCCGCCGCACCCGTCCACACATTTCTCCCGCCACCGCAGCGCATCAATAATCAATTATCAATCATCAATCGCACCATGTTTTCCCTTGCATCCCGCCGAATTCCTGCTACCATTTCACCATACGAAGACAACCTGGTCGCAATACTTCACAACAATGAATTAGACCTTCTCTAATCGTAGGAGATTGAACTATGAGAACGAACCAATTACCATCCGGATGTGCTTGCTGCCCGATGAACCGCAGACAATTCCTCACAAAGTGTGCCGCCTGCGTACCCGCCGCCGGCCTGCTCGCCGCGCCCACCCGGCTCAGCGCCGCCGACACCGACCCCAAAGTGAAAATCCGAATAATCTACTCCCTCCACGGCCCGCAGCAAACCCAGCCCGACTGGCCCAACATAGGCTTCGACTTCCAGCCCGTCATGGACCGCATCAACAAAGAGCTTACCAGCCGCTGCCACGCCTTCCAATTCCTCACATCCCTCGCAAACGGCCCCGAGCAGGCCCAAAAAATCCTCGACGACGACAAATCCGCCGACATCGACGGCTACCTCGTCTATCAGATGAACTGCTGGAACCGAGTCGTCCAAACGATGGCCGCATCCGGCAAGCCGGTCCTCTACGCCGACTTCCAATTCGCAGGCAGCGGCGGATTCCTCGTCTATACCGCAGGCTTCATCCGCAGCAACGCACCCAACGTCGGCTTCGTAGCTTCATCCAAAATGAATGACCTCGTCGAGGCGGTCAACTGCTTCGCAATCGTCAAGAAAGGCGGCTCGACCGCCGATTTCGTCGCAGCCACCGCAAAGGTCCGCGCCGCCGGCACGCCCAGGCCCGGCAGCCTCGACTGTAAGCCCGACCAGCTAACAACAATCTCGCCCAAAGAATGTCTCCAGAAAATGAAAGAGTCCCGCATCCTCGCAATCCGCAGCCAGGACTCCGGCCCCGGCGCACCCATCATGGGAATACCCGTCGATAACGTCGCATTCGCCGAGCTAAACGAGGCATGGAGCGCGGCCGACAAGGACGAAGCATCCGCAATCGCTGACCGATGGCAGAAAGACGCTAAGAAAATCGAAGGCGTCTCTCGCGAAACACTCGATACATCCGCCGCAATGTACCTCGCCGAGAAAGCCGTCCTCAAAAAGCACAACGCCAACGCAATCAGCATCAACTGTCTCGGAGGATTCTACGGCGGACACATCCACGCATACCCATGCCTCGGATTCCACGAATTGAACAACCAGGGCCTCATCGGAGCCTGCGAGTGCGACCTCCGCTCCACCTCGACGATGGTAACAGTAACCGCCCTTACCCAGGGCCGCCCGGGCTACATCTCAGACCCCGTAATAGACACCGCAAAGCGACAAATAATCTACGCACACTGCGTCGCCCACAATCGCCCCTTCGGACCCGACGGCAAAAAGAACCCATTCGAGATACTCACACACTCCGAGGACCGACAGGGAGCAGCCGTCCGCTCAATCCTGCCCCCCGGATACATGACCACATCCCTCGAATTCGACCAGGGCAGAAAGCAGATCCTCTTCCACCGGGGCAAGTCCGTCGGCAACGACCCCGACGACCGGGCCTGCAGAACAAAGCTCGCCGCAGAGCCTATCGGCGACATCGAGAAGCTCTTCACGATGTGGGACCAGTGGGGATGGCACAGGGTAACATTCTACGGCGACCTGAAAGAACCAATCTACGCACTCGCCGAGGAAATGGGATACAAAGTCCTCGAAGAAGCATAGGATAAGCCACGAAGGCACAAAGACACGAAGAAGAAACCCGCAGATAAACAAGCCGGGAGGGTTACGAAGACAGAATACAGAAGACAGGAGACTGAAGACAGAAGCTACAGACAAAAGGGCGACCGGATGTGTTGCTTTCTCGCCGCAATCAATCTGAAATCTGAAATCTTGAATCTGAAATCGCGTCTCCCATTTGTCATTGCGAGGAGGCCATTACTTACCTGCCTATAAGGCAGGCGACGCGGCAATCTCCTCCCTTCCGCCCCCAATCAATCTGAAATCTGAGATTTGAGATTTGAAATTCGCGGAGTCACAGCGAACGACTCCACCGCACCCTCGTCAAATCCTCCCCCCTCCCCGGCTTCCGAAATACGAAAAGATGCTCATGCATAATCAGGTAGAACTTATCTCTCTTCGCCTTCCACCGCCACCTCTCCGTCGCGCTGCAATTATGCTGAACCTTGATAATGTCTTCTTTGAGGATAAAGCCGACGTTTTGAAACCGCAGCATAACATTGAACGCTAAGGGCACATAATGCCTGCCCCTCCTCGTATCCCCCATCAGAATCGCGCAATGCCGGTTCGGCCGAAGCACCCGGTAAACCTCGCGCCCAACCCCCTCAATCTCATCGCAGAACCGCGGCAGGCTCCCGATATTCGACAAGTCCCCTGCAATCTTACCCTCCGAATACCGGATAATATTCATATAAGGCGGATGAGTCAGGACAAGGTCGATTGAATCATCCGCCAGGAACGACAAATCCCGCGCATCGCCCACCTTAACCTCCTGCCGGCTCACCGGCCGATGCCGGAACTCCAGCGCCTTCTTCGCAAGCTCAACCGCCTCCGGGTTGATATCTAAGCCGATAGCGTCCCGCCCCAACAGCTTAGCCTCGATAAGAGTAGTCCCCGCACCAACCATCGGGTCCAAAATCACCTCCCCCCTCTCAGAATACATCTCAATAACGTTCCTCGGTATCTGAGGCGCGAAATTCCCACGATACCCCGGCTCATGAGTAGCCCAATCCCCACGCTCCGGAAACGACCAGATAGTAGTGTACTCCGGCGAAAACCCCGCAGGCGCACCCGTAGGATGGGCTTCAGCCCATGCGGATTCCCTATCATCATGTTTAGCAGACGCTATCACTAATCCCGACCAAGCCAAAATACCAACTATTTACGATCAACAAGATCGCCTTTTAGCCGGGATCATACCGCACCCCACGAAATGATCAACTACCTATAGGTAGCATTTTTCAAAAATTGAAGATTTTTTTCGTTCACCCCATTGCGTGCAGCTTTCCCTCCAAAGCCGCCAGCTTGGAAACGGACGCATGCAGGTCGCAGACGTAGTCGTAGCTCATGAAACCCACATACTGCCTTATGGCCCGAAACGCGCTCAATTCCAGCGTATCCCGGAACTGGCGCCTGCGAACCTGATCGGCAACAATAAACAGTTCGCTCCTGAAATCCTGGAGCTCCACGAACTTCACCAACGAATCGCGGATATTTGTTGAGTGCTCCACTTCAAAGACCGAGCATGGCATCCGACGCTCATTAAACCACACTACGTCAATTGTCCCCGCCCGCCTGACTATATCAGGATAGCTGAAAGCATGAATCACCGAGAGTGAAGCTAAATCACCTAATCTCTGATCCCCAAGGAATACCCTGTTCTTGTCCTGGGCCGGAACAAACGTCTCCAGCCTTTTCAAGTTCCCTATCTGAACAACAAGACCCTGATAGTACGAGTGCGTAAACACGTCCTGTTCTGCCGTGCGCTTCTTCCCCGGCTTCATCTCCGCCGGTAGTCGCTCCCGCCAGCTATTCAGCGCCCACAGCCCAGGCCGAATCTTGAAAAAGAACCGGTCGTCCTGAACGATTCGTCTCATACTCGCAAAGGGCGTCTTGGTCTTCCACTCGCACCCCCTCAGCTTCAAAACATTCTGATAAAGGTAACCAAGCGTTGCAAACCCGCCATTTTCCTCCATTACTTCAATAACCGCTTCATGCTGCTTCATACTTCTATACCTCCACAAATACACAAGACTGAAAAGCTGCCAGAAGACTAACAAACACCTCGTCAACAATCAACAACCATCCACCAATTTCCGAATGTCAACATCTAACGCCCCGGCAATTCTTCCCAGGTTCTTCAACCCAACATTCTTTTCCCCCCGTTCGATGTGCCCTATATAGGCCCTGTGCAGTCCAGCCAGTCTTCCAAGCTCCTCTTGGCTCAATCCCCGTTCCTCCCGCAGGATTCTAATATTCCAGCCGACCCGTTCAACAATATTCCCCATCCCGCCGATTATTGATCGCCCGATACTCACAGTCTATGAGACTATAAGTAGCATTTGCGCAGAATTGTAGAATTTGCTACCTATTGTTCGATGCCCAAGGCACATTTTGAAATCCCCAAACAAATCCCCGCTTCACCCTGTAAGCTGTGCCGGACTATCTAACCGCCCTCGCAGCCCAAATAGTCAATAATCAATAATCAGTCCCCCCTTGTCGTCCGTCGTCCGTCCTCCGCCCCCCGCCTGCCGCGGCGTAGCCTTGTGCGAAGCCGGGTCCTCCATCGTCCCTCGTCTGTCGCCCGTCGTCCCTCGTTCTTCTGCCCTTATGCCCTTAAGCCCTTTCCTACCTCGTGCTTTCGCGGCTTACCCGGTCGCTAACGCTTCCGGCTCATCCTATACCTTGCGCGCTATGCCCTGACCATATCGAAAATCTGTGTAAATCTGCGATAATCTGCGAAATCTGTGGTTCTTTTCGTGTCTTGGCGCCTTCGTGGCCTATTTCTCCGCAAACGGCAGCGTCTTCGGCAGGACTCGAATCTCAGTTGTGAACTGGTACGGGCCGATCTCGCCGCCGTCGAACATCAGCTCCACGAAATACGCCGTCCAGCCCTTCTCCGGCATAGGTGGCTTGCCGACATACACGCCCTTACTCTCGGCCTCCAGCGGCTCCCCAGCCCAGACCGCACCCAAAACGTCGATTCGGAAATCCCGCTTCTCCGGGTTGGTAGCCTGCCAGAACTTCACCTCCTTTGGCTCGGTCTTGCAGTTGACTACAATCGCCCCGTCGTCGCGCACCGTCCATTTGAACTTAGGCCTCTCCGCCCCGGCCAGAATCGACTTATAGAAGGTCGCAACCGCTGCGAATGCGCTCATATCAAGCCCGTGCCCGGTATTCGGGAAGTAACGAACGCACTTCTCGCCCGGCAGGTCGCCAAAATAGAACTGGGCCGAGTCCGGCAGAAAGAACTGGTCACCCGACGAATTCAGCAGAAACTTCGGCATCGTATATCGCTCGAGATAGCTGTAAGGGTCAATAAACGACTGCAGCTCCTTGCCCCGCGGCGAATCCAGCCGGTCGAATATATTGTTCTCTTGGTAGTCATGAATCGCCGGCGCCCAGAATCCGTAGGCGGCGTGGTGATGCCTCATCGATTCGCCCATATTCAAAACGTCGA
>JAFGTU010000109.1 GCA_016933985.1 Sedimentisphaerales bacterium
CGTACATGACAAAAAAGTCGAGTTTCTGCTGGAAGCGTTAGACCCAGCCGCCTAAATCACTAATAAAAGCGCGAAAGTCCACAATATAACAAATAGGGGGATTTCAGTTCGGCTGGAGAGAGAATTTATGTCAATCCATAGCATACTATCTGAAGCTAGGAACAATGGCGAGATACTAAAAATAAAATATCATGGAGGAAGCCAGCCAGGCACTGTACGCCTAATATCTACGATTAGCGTTTCCGAGGACAAAGTGATAGCAAGATGTCTCAATTCCAATACGGTAAAAACCTTTATAATTGGCAAAATCGAACTCTGTAGAAACAATAACCACGATGACGATATAAAATGGGCTCCTACCAAGAAAAGCCTTGTCAAGTATGAAAACCTCGCTGCATTTTGCGACTTGCGTAGATCTGAACTCGAAAGTCTTGGTTGGCATGTTAACTCAGACGCTAATTTCGTTTCCCTCCATAGAAGGTTCAAGAATGGCAAACCTTTGAAAGGGTCTGATGTATCATTACACTATGAAGAGTTTATATGCGATGGCTTTGTTGATATAGACGGTAGATTGCGGGAAGAACACACAAGAAAACACCCGAGACCTTGGATGGTCAGAACCACTGGGATGCATGGTGGAGGATACGCAAGACTCGAAACAGCAACAGATGTATTTATGGAGCAGGCAAAACTTTTGTCCCCTAAAAATACATAAAACATAACAACTCCGTGGAGAAGGATGACCTGAAAGGTTGCTGTGGAGGTGTGGTTTTATGTGCCTTATGGGTTGAAATTGAAGGTATCTTGACCATTCGGCAATCAGGTTATCAGGTCGTGGGTATCAGGTTAGCACGATATTAGATAGATACGCCGGTGCCGTGTAAAAATGCTGGTCCTCGATATTGTTGCTTTAGCGATGCTTGTTCTGTGCAAGGGCGACGGCTGAGGCTATGGCGAAATTGGCCGTGTGAGTGATGCTAACGCTGACGTGGCTGATGCCGAGTTTCTCGGCGATTTCTTTCACCTCGCCGGCGAGAATGACTTCCGGCTGGCCCATGGCGTTGTTGACGACCTCAATATCGGTCCAGGCGATCTTTCCTCGCCAGCCTGTGCCCATCAGCTTGAGAATTGCCTCCTTTGCTGCAAAGCGGCCGGCCAGTTTCTCAATCTCGTTCTTCGTTGACTTTGCGTATTCCTGCTCGGCCTTCGTGAAAACGCGATCAATGAATCGCTCTCCGTGGCGTTCGGCCATCTGGGCTATCCGAGGGCAGTCAACAAGGTCGATGCCGTGCGCGACGATTTCCATATAAACTCGTTTCTCGAAAGTCTAAGTAGCGCTCACGGCCCGCGTCATTTGGACTCCTGATCCGTCTTGGCAGGCCCCGTGCTCATCTTGTATATCTTGTCCACGCAGAAATCCACGAATTCGTCGGTATTGCCGATCTCCGCCTCTCGCAGGAGCTTGGCGTTAAGTCTGATGATAGCCTCGTTGCGGCGCTCCACGAGGATTTTGTTGTTGACCTCGCCCTGGACTTCATCGAGGGGCTGATAGCCGGCGGGCTGCTTGGCCTCCAGCTTCATTATGAAGATGTGGCCAACGGTCTCCAAAGGCCCCGCAATCTCGCCCGGGTTCATTCCCTCAGCCGCTTCAGCAAGGACAATGTAGGGCATCGCCAGCGAATCCGGCTGGACCTCCGGCCATAATCCGCCGAACGATTTTCTGTGCCCGTCCGAGTATTCTTCGGCAAGCCTGGCAAAATCCTCTCCCGCCTTGGCGCGAGCTGCCAACTCCCGGCCCTTCTTGCGTGCTTTCTCGGCCCGATTCTCTTCGAGGTCGGTTATCTCGATCTTCGAGATGTCTATATCAATCAGCCGAAACTTCAACAGGCTCTCGTTGTAGAAGAGCTTGTCTTTGTGCTCCTTGTAGTATTCGGTCAGCTCGCTGAAAGTAACGGGCCTTTTGTAGGACAGCTTCGACGCCAGATATGACTGCGTGATAATAGCCTTCTTGTGCTCTTCCTTAAATGCCTCGCGGCTCATCCCTTTCTCTGCGAGCGCTTGGTCGGCCTTTGCCTCATCGCCGCCATATTGCAGGACAAACTTCCTCAACTCTTTTTCCGCCATCTTGTCAAGCCCCTCTTTCGCACCTTCTCCAAGCTCTCTCTTGGCGTGCTGATAGAGCAAGATTCGCGATATTTTGCCGGTGACAATATCTTTGATGGGGATTGAGGCCTGCTCCTTAAACTCCTCGGCGGTTGTGTTCTGGGCCATCGGCTTGAGAAGCTCAGCGACCGTCTTGCCCTCTTCGAACTGATCGGCTGAGGCCCCGATAACCTCGTTGCTCGTTATCGTCTCTCCGCCGACAACCAGGACAAGCCCGCCCGTTTTCTCCACGAGTTGTATCTTTTCGGTAACTGCAATCCGCTCCAGTTCAGCATCCGTTAGCGCCGAACTCTTATCGCCGCAGCCGACCGTCGAGAACGCAGCCAAGAGATAAAGCACCGCGGTCATCGGCCCTGCACTAATTTTCTTTTCACGCATCTCGATTCGACCCGCCAAACAATAATGCCGCCTTTCCTTCACGCGTTCGGTGAGGCCTCCACATCGCCCAGCAGAGCGATTTCCGCCGCCGCCTGCCGCATCCCCATTATCGTATCATTGATAAGCTCGCTCAATTCTACGCCCAACATCTCCGCGCCTTTGGCGATTACTGCGCGGTTGACACCTGCGGCGAAGGCCTTGTCTTTCCATTTCTTCTTAACCGATTTGACCTCCACATCCATTACGCTCTTGCTCGGGCGGACCAGCGCAGTCGCAGCCACAAGGCCTGTCAATTCGTCAATCGCGTAGAGCAGCTTCTCAAGCTCGCTCTGCGGCTCGATATCCGCACATATCCCCCATCCGTGAGAAACAACGGCGCGGATGTACTCGGCGGGCCAGCCACGTTCGGTCAGAATCTCTTGCGTCTTATGACAGTGCTCATTGGGAAACCGCTCGTAGTCCAGATCATGCACCAGTCCGATCACGCCCCATTTCACCTCATCCTCGCCGCGTTTCTTCGCACAATAGCGCATCACGGCTTCGACCGCAAGGGCATGCTTTATAAGCCCTTCGTTCTGATTGTATTCTTTCAACAGCGATAAAGCCTCTTCTCGGCTCGGCCCAGTCTCCGACATAATCTCGACCCGTCACAGCCCCCAAGTTCTCGATTCAGCCCCAACAATACAGAGGGCTCTAATACTCCTCGACAGCACTCAACGCTAATCGAGGATACTCTAATATCCCCCGCTCAGAATTACAATATCATTTTCGAAGCCATCGGCGTCTTAACCACCGTTTTGGCCAAAGATGTCTTCCTTCGGCGCGCAGTTGACCAAGCTCGATGTCTCTGGTTCGGCTGAGATCTTGATTTCGGGGTGAATGCCCCTGTAGAATTCCGCGACAAGCTGGAACTTTTGGCCTATTCGCGCATACTTTGAGGCCAGCTCTTTTAGCTTCTCGCTCTTAGTGAACGCCCAGAATGCAAACATATTCACGTCGTTCTCGAGGCTGCTCTGCGAGTATTTCACCAGGAACCCCCGACTCAAGAGCTCATCAGTCTGGGCGAAGATATCTCTCTGCCCCAACATCTCGACTCCGGTACCCCCATATCTCCAGCCCTCTGGATTGATATTCTTCCACGCATCCATTGGGAACTCGCTGCCATAATTCATTAGGAATATGCTTGAGAGCTCAGAGTGCATCTGGCTGAGCAGAAACTCCTGCGTGTATCCCCTTGTATGCCCCTCGTTGTTGACATATATGGCCGACTTTCCGTAGGCAGCCCCGAAGCCCTTGCCGTAAAACTTCATGCCGCTTACCAGGTAGATATCCGTCAAATTCTTCGCGAGCACTTCCTTAGGATATGCCTGGACAAACTTCTCAATGGCCTCAACGGTCCTCTCCACCTCACCCTTCGGCATCTGAGAACCCTCGCCCGATATGGGCTGGGCAAGCCATTCAGCCGGGAAGAATACCTTGGCGTCGTACTCGTGATGCACTTTGATCCCGTACTCTGTTTCGATTTTTTCGATCCGCTCTTCCAGCGTTGGTGGCTGGCCGGGGACCTTTGCATCCGCGTCTTGGCTCGCCTGTGCTGTTGTTGCGTCAACGGTTGTTTTCAGCGTTTCATCAACCGCAGCCGGCTCGTTCGCCTCCGGCGCGACGTTAGGGTCCTGCGGCTTGTCTTCGTCCTCAACCTGGTTGTCCTTTTTCTCGATCTTATCTTCCATCTGGTCCTGTTTGCTTTCGACCTTGACATCGTTGGCATCAGCGTTGGACCGTCCCTCGAATTTCTCGATATCGAATAGCAAAATCCCTCTGCCGACACCGGCAGGATCGCCGCTCTTGGCTACCTGAAATGCAATAAACCGCCCATCGTCGCTGACAACCGGGTTAGACGCCTTATACCCCGGATAATCGGAAAAGAACGTCAGCCGCTGCGTCCTGCCCGACCCATCCAGGGCAAGCTTGTACAAATCGATACTCTCCACACCCTTTGCGCTGTGCTTGTCGCACTCGACCAGGGTGTGCCTACCATCCGGGAAGATGCCTTCCGGCTCATCGTATTGATCGGGGGTCATGGAATAGTTCACGATACTGCCCGTCTTAAGATCAAGCCCGCAGACCTCGGTGCCCTGATACCCATAGGCGCTGAATATCAGCTCCCTCTCGGCGGGCGGACGGAGATTCTGCGTCTCAAGGTCGCACTGAAAGGGCAGGTCTTTCTTCGCTAGGACCTTTTTCTTCTTGGCCAGCATCGGCTTGCCGTCCTGGTAAACGATATCGGCCGAGTAGAACTCGCCGCCCTGCGTCCAGACGATATACATCCGCTTGCGCGATGCGGCAGGGCCTTCGGAGCACTTCTCGCCCAGAGCGACGGGCGGGGCGGAAAGGTCCTTATTCAACACCCAAAGCTCGGCATTATTCCCGCTTCGGCTGGCCCACGGATTCGCCGCATCGAACTGGCGCGCCCCGGCGAGCAGGATGTCGCCGTTACTCAAGTACAGCGCCCGTGTATAGCCCTCGTGAAAATAATGATGCGTCATCGGGCGGATAATCTTCGTTTCCAGATCCCCTTCATACACGTCGCCAAAGGTCTTCTCTATGAACAATACCCTCTTGCCGTCGTGGGAGAAGTCCGCCCTTTGCCCGAAATAGGTTATCCGCGTTATATGGCCGGGCAGGTCATCCAAAGGCGATTTGCCCGCCTTATCCTCCGCACCAGCCGCATACGCCGCCCCCAGCAAAGTGATCAGTACGGTCAATAGGACCTTCTTCTTCTCACCCATCATGACTTGTCTCCTTACTGAATGTCCCTTCCCGTGTTGGGAAAAGAGCGTCGTCTATGGCACGGGTCATTTATAATAGCGTCCCAGCTCTTCGACTATTGCGGTTTTCAAATCGAGCGCGTCAATCATTCCCAGTTGCCGATAGATTATCTTGCCTCCGGGCTTGATGAGCAATGTATAAGGCATTCCGCCGAGCGACTCCTTATCCACCGATTCCATCAGCAGATATTTGTCGTCTGAATCGAAGATATAGTTCTTACAGGACGCCTCCTTCTTCTTCAGAAACGAAAGGGCTTTGTCCTTTTTCTCGGGTGAGTCTCCGCTGATGGTTATCATTTCGAATTCTCGTCCCCTGTACATGCGGTTGATTTCGATGAGTTCGTCGAACTCCACGACGCAGGCCCCGCACCACGTCGCCCATATATTGACCAGCCGCAGCTTGCCGGAGTCGTTTGCGACGAGCTGCTTTATGCCCTCGGCGTTTATCATTTCCAGAGCGACGTCTTCAGCCGCCCATTTTTCGAAGGCCTTCTTCACGTATTCTCGCTTGTCGGACCACTTGATCGAACAGCCGATCGTCCTGGTCTTGGTAACGGGGATTTCCTTTCCCGCCAGCAGCGCTTCGATGGCGTTGCGGGTATCCTGCACCTTGACGCGCTCGGGCTTTTCCGAATCGTCGATTCGTCCGACGAATCGCAGTTTGCGGGCCTTGTCGAATACGAATACGTGCGGCGTCGTAACCGGGCCGTAGGCGTGCGAGACCTTTTGCGTCTCGCCGTCGTAAAGATATGGAAAATGAAACCCCATTCGCTTGGCCCGGACCTTCATATCCTCGAGCGAATCGCTCATATCCGAATATCCCAACTCATCCAGCCGGACCGCTTTGGGGTCGTTGGCGGAAATCGCGACAAGGGCGACGCCTTTATTTTTGTAATCGGACGCCAGCCGCTTGATCCGCTCCTCATAAGTCTGGGCGGTGGGGCAATGATTGCACGTGAAGATAATCACAAGAACCTCAGCCTGGGCATAATCGGCCAGCTTGTGATTCTTCCCATCGACGCCCGGCAGATTGAAATCAGGAGCGCTTGACCCGAGTTCAAGAGTCTTTGGCATATCCGATGCCGAGAAGCCCAACGACGCCGCAAGGAGTGTAAAGGCCATTGCCGCCGTGATACGTTTAGCGAATTTGCTCATATTCCAATCTCCTGTCAATTCTACAGGCCAGCACTACGTCTTACAGTGCCTCAATGATACATCTTTGAAGCCGCCGATTCAACCTCATATTCGCCGCCGCCATTTAGCGGATTTAGGCCAAATGGCCGATAATATTCCTTGCGTCCGACCCCCAATTTTGGTATAATACGGCGCATAGGCTGGAGTTGCCCGCCGGACTTTGCGAGAAAACCGGTATGAGACGCTTACTCGCTGCATTTGTATGCCTGCTCCTGGCCGCACCCGCTGTGGCCCGGACAATCTCCGTCGATAACGACGCCCCCGCTGACTTCGCCACCATTCAGGCGGCAATTGACGATGCGAACGACGGCGACACCGTAGAAATCCGGCCTGGCACATACACCGGCCCCGGAAACCGCGACATCGAGTTCAAGGGAAAGGCAATCACCGTCCGCTCCACAGACCCCAACGACCCAAACATCGTCGCAGCAACAATCATCGACTGTAACGGCACGGCAGAAGAACCCCATCGCGGATTCAATTTTATCTCCGAGGAAGACCAGAATTCCGTTCTGGCCGGTCTTACCATCACCCGGGGCTATGCCCCCAACCAACCGGAAGTTTATGACCGCTCCGTTGGTGGAGCTATTTACATCCTTGGCAGTCCGACCATTTTTCGTTGTGTTATCTCTGTCAATTGTGCGCAATATGATGGCGGCGGCATCTACGTCAAAGAAGAGTCAGAGGCGAGAATTGCTTATTGCACGATTACGCAGAATTCCGTTGCTAACCGTGGCGGTGGTATCTACTGCAACTCTAATCATGATGTCACTATTGACCACTGCATAATCGACCGCAACTGCGCAGAGTGTCGTGGGGGCGGCGTTTACTGCGCATACTACGCAGAGGCAAGAATAAGCCATTGCACGATGACGGGTAATTCCGCCGGCATGAGCTGCGGCGGCATTAGTGCATCTGCAGCCATTATCAGCCATTGCATTGTCTGGGGTAATAGTGCGCGGCTTGCGCCTGATATTAGCGGGAGTCCTTCCGTCTCATACTCCTACTGCGACATCGGAGTCGACCCGCCTGCAGGGACAGGCAACATTAGCGCCGACCCATGCTTTGTGGACCAGGCAACAGGCGACTATCACTTGTCTGCCGATTCGCCGTGCGTTCACGCCGGCGATCCGCTGTTCATCGCCTCCACGGGGCAGGTCGATTTCGATGGGGAGCCGCGTGTTCTTTTTGGCCGGATTGATGTCGGCGCGGACGAATTCAGCGACGACGGCCCCTATCTCTATATCTCACCCAATAACTTCGTATTTGAGGCCAACGAAGGCGGCGAAAATCCCGCTCCGCGAGAGCTGTCTATAACAAACGTAGGTACCGACACTCTTAATTGGAGCATTTCTCAAAACTGCCCTTGGTTGAATGTTACTCCGCCCAGCGGCATGGCTTCCGCAGGCGAGACTGATAGCGTATCGGTGGCCGTCGATGTATCGGGCTTACTTGCCGGCCTGCACAGTTGCCGGGTGACCGTCACCGATCCCTGCGCCCTGAACAGGTCTCAGTCGGGCACCATCACAATGCATATAGACGATGGCGGAAACGTTCTGCACGTGCCCTCAGAGTACCCCACTATTCAAGAGGCGATAGACTGGGCTGAGGCGGGTGATACTGTAATTCTTGCTCCCGGGATATATACCGGAGAAGGCAATCGAGACGTGGATTTTCTCGGTAAAGCCATAACAGTACGCAGCACCGATCCAACCGATTTCACTATCGTCGCCGCAACTGTTATCGACTGCGAGGGCTCTCTGGACGACCGGCACCGAGGATTTATCTTCCAGAATGGGGAAGACGCCAACTCCGTCATATCAGGTCTGACCATTAGAGGGGGATACGAAGACTACGGGGGGGCTGTGTATTGTTACCGTCTGCCCGGTCCTGCGATAAGATACTGCACGATAGCAGCGAATACGGCGTGTGCAGGTGGCGGAATCTATATCGCCGGCGAAGTGGGCTCGCCGGTGATCGAGAATTGCATCATAGCCGGCAACCGTGCAATGCCCAATCCCAATTACTGGGTATTGGAGGAAGGCCATGGCGGCGGCATCTTCTTTGCCGGATATGGAGGTTGGTGGTATGGTGACAATTCGTCTCGTCCCACAATCGCCAACTGCACAATTAGCGGTAACATTGCAAGTTACAGGGGCGGAGGAGTTTGTGCTATGTTAAACTGCGGTGTCACAGTCACCAACAGTATTGTCTGGGGCAACACCGCACCACACGACAATGATATCGGCATATGGCTTGTTTGCGATGCCCCCAACCCACATTACGCCATCTCATACAACAACATCAAAGACGGCCTGGACGGTATAGACGTCGATTACTTTGTCGAATGGGGCAATGGCAATATTGATGCCTGCCCTTGTTTCGTTGAGCCGGGCTATTGGGACCCCAACGCTACGCCCACCGACGCAAACGATGACTTCTGGGTTCACGGCGACTACCACCTAATGAGCCGAGGCTGGCGGTGGGACATGCCTCGCAGGACCTGGATCTGGGACCTGGTTACGAGCCGATGCATCGATGCGGGCAATCCCGGCTCGCCGCTCGGCGACGAGCTGCTCTCCGCTCCCACCGATCCGGGCAATGACTGGGGCCAAAACCTGCGAATCAACATGGGCGCTTACGGCGGGACCTCCGAGGCAAGCATTCCCCCCCACGATTGGATGCTCTGGGCCGACATAACCGGCGATGGTTATGTACACTTCGACGACCTGGCGGCCCTGGTCGCCGACTGGCTCAGCTCCGGCTATGAGAGACCGGGCGACTTCAGTAGAAACGCTTTGATCAACCTGCTTGACTTTGCCGTTCTCGCGGGCGACTGGCCCAAGCAGACAACCTGGGCTTGGCAGGCATGGAATCCGAACCCGCCCGATGGGAGCGTTGGCATTCGATTAGATCCCGTTCTAAGCTGGGAGTCCGGCTACGCGGCAGTCTCTCACGATGTCTATTTCGGGCCAACCTACCCGCCCGAGTTTCAGGTCAATCAAACCGCAAACACCTTCACGCCGGGCCACTTATCCATGGAAACTGCCTACTATTGGCGAATCGACGAGATTTCGCCCTACGATACAACCACCGGTGGGGTCTGGAGCTTCACGACAACTCCCGGTGCCGTTCGATAACGCCCGTCGGAATGAAATGAACCGCCCAATTCCGAGTCCGGAGAGGACGTACCGCGGAGACTTTCCCATTGCCGTTTTCGTCAAATCTTGGTACTAGTTGCACTTATGATGCAGAAGGACAAGAAATATCGCATCTTTATCAGTGCCGCTGAGCCGAGCGCGGACGATCACTGCGCGAATTTGATAACGGCTCTTCGCAGCAGCGGCTGCGACAATATCGAGCTGGTCGGGATAGGCGGCCCGAAGATGGCCCAGGCCGGATGCAAGCTGCTGGAGGTAACGGTCGGCAAGGCCGCTATGCTCTACAATGCCTTCACTCAGATCGGCCATTATTACATGCTGCTTAGACGCGTTAAGCGTTATCTAAGGAGCAACAAAGTCGATCTGGCGGTCGTCTGCGATTCGCCGTCCTTCAACTGGCACGTCGCAAAATTCGCAAAAAGCATCGGCATTAAGACCCTTTTTTACGTCGCCCCGCAGCTATGGGCCTGGGGCGGCTGGCGAATCCGCAAGATGAGAAAGTCCTGCGACAAGCTCTGCTGCCTGCTGCCCTTCGAGCAGAAGTGGTTCAGCCGGCGCGGCGTCGATACAATCTTCGTCGGCAACCCGATGCTCGGTGCTATCTCAATTGAATGGGGCCAGCCAAAGGATTACAGCGATTTCGATCCGAAGAGGGTCCGCGTGGCCATTATGCCCGGCTCGCGGGATGCAGAGTTGAAATCGCTATGGCGGCCGATGCAACAGATCGCGCTGCGCATCAAGGCGAAATACCCGGGTGCGACGTTTGTCACCGTGGCGGTGGATGACAAACGGCGAAAGTCTCTGGAAGGGACGCAAATTCCGGCTTTTGAATGCGACTATGCGATCAGCTCGGTTTGCAAGACGGCGGATGCCGCCGACTTTGCGATTGTCGCCAGCGGCAGCGCGACTTTGGAAGTGGCGGCGATGGCCTGCCCGATGGTTGTGATGTATCAATCCAGCAGACTCGCCTGGCGGCTGGTCGGGTGGTGGCTGATAAAGACCAAATACCTGTGCTTAGTGAACATCCTGGCCGGCAGAGAATTGGTGCCCGAGTTTATGCCCTATTTCACTTCGATAGACCCTATCGTCGAAGAAGTCGAGCAGTTTCTGAATGATAGGAGTAAGCTGGCGCAGCTAAGCGGCGAGTTGGCGGAGCTGACCAGGCCGCTCGGCGAAAAGAACGCAGGGCAAGAGACGGCCAAAACGATTCTGGGGATGCTGGATTAAGGTAACCGATTTTAGCGCCTTCGCACAAGTTTATTCTTGAATGCCTTTTATGCTTAAAGTGACTTTGTGAACGAGCAATTTAATAGACGAAGATTGGATATCACTGCAACGCTGGCCTGTCTCGGGGCGCTGTGCTTTTGGGCGGTCGGACCGAACTTCATAAAGTATCTCACCGAATACACAGATGTTTGGACGCAGAACTTTCTGCGCTACTCTGTGGCGTGCCTGTTCTGGCTGCCCTTTCTCGGTCTTTCGATTCGCAGGGGGCGGCTCGATAGAAGCATCTGGCGACGGGCGCTCCTGCCGGCGGCGGCCAATATCATCATGCAGAGTCTTTGGGCCGCTGCATTTTATTATATTGATCCCGCTTTCATGGTCCTGCTGACGAAAACGAATATTATCTGGATAGCGGGGTTTTCGCTTATTTTCTTTTCCGAGGAAAGGGCATTGGTCGGGAGCAAACGTTTCTGGGCGGGCCTGGGGCTGTGCGTGGCCGGCGTTGCAGGCGTGCTGTATTTCAAAAACGACTTCGCAGCGAAAGGAACATTGACAGGCGTTGCGATCGGACTGGCCTGCGCGTTTATGTGGGGGCTGTACACCGTCACGGTCAAGATGGCGTTTCGAGATATCGATTCTCGGCACGGCTTTTCCGTGATAAGTATCTACACGGTAATCGGGCTCGGCGTCTTTGCCTTGAAGTTCGGAGATATGCCGGCGTGCCTGGGCATGGGCCTTCGGCCGTGGGCGGTCATTGTGATCTCAGCGGTGCTCAGCATAGCGCTGGCGCACGTGCTCTACTACACGGCCATGAAACGCATCGGGGCAACGATACCTGCGCTCGTGATACTGGCGCAGCCCGTCCCGGTCCTTGCAATCTCGCATTTTGTGTTCGGCGAATCGCTAAGAATGCTGCAGCTTGTCTTCGGCGTGGTCCTTCTGATAGGGGCCGGCTTGGCCATCTGGTCGCAACGAGACCTGCATACGAGGCGCATCCCGCCCCCGGCAGCCTGAAAAATCCACCTACAATCACGACGTGCACCCACCCGTGAGATAAAGCCGGTTTTTGGATTGACGGGGTGGGTTCGTTTGATTAGACTTTATGCGCTGTATGTTCTTCCTTTGGCAGGTTTGACTGCAGACAAGGAGCCTTGATTATTGATTTGTTTACGGCATTTCACAGATTACCCATTTCAGTTGAGGAGTTGTTATTATGAAGAATAGAATGATTGATCGGCGGCGGTTCATCAGGCGGGCTGCGGGTGCGGCAGCGGGGGCGGTTGGGTTTCCTTATTTAGTGTCGTCGTCGGCGCTGGGTAATGCAGGGAACGTCCCGGCCAGCGAGCGGATTACTGTCGGCTGTGTCGGCGTCGGGCCGCAGGGCACAGGGGATATGCAGAACTTCCTGGGCCAGAAGGACGCCCACGTCGTCGCTATCTGCGACGTCAAGAGCACAAGACGGGATGAGGTGCAGAAGATTGTGAACGACCATTACGGAGCCGAGGGCTGCAAGGCGTACAAGGATTTCCGCGAGTTGATGGCCCGCGACGATATTGACGTTATCCTCTCGGCTACGTGCGACCATTGGCACGTTCTTACGGCCCTGGCGGCGGTGAAATCGGGCAAGGATGTTTATCTTGAAAAGCCGATGGGGCTGAGCGTCGAGCAAGACCAGACTCTGCGCAAAGCAGTGCATCGTTACGGCAGGATATTTCAGTTCGGGACGCAGCAGCGTTCGGACAGGAATTTCCGCTTAGCGTGCGAGCTGGCGTTGAACGGCAGGCTCGGCAAGCTGCACACGATTAACGTATGGTCGCCGGGCAGCAGCCAGGGCGGCGACCCGGCGCCGGCACCCGTGCCTGAATGGCTCGATTACGATATGTGGCTCGGCCCGGCCCCTTACAAGCCCTACACTAAAGACCGCTGCTCCAACGCGCTTTGGTGGTTCATCTCGGATTATGCGCTTGGCTTTATCGCCGGGTGGGGGATTCACCCGGTCGATATCGCTATCTGGGGCGGCGGCGACAAGCTCGCCGGGCCGATCACCGTTGAGGGCAAAGGCAAGTGGCCGACCGAAGGTGTCTGCGATACGGCTATGAACTGGGACGTCGTGCTGAAATACGCAAGCGGCCTGACGATAAACTTCACCGGCTGGCCTACCCGCGAAGAGTTTCAAAAGCGATACACCAATATACAAAGTCACGGCACAGCATTTGAGGGCAGCGACGGGTGGGTGCATGTCCACCGGGGCGGCATCTATGCAAGCTCGCCGGAGATATTGAAGGCCGAGTTCGGGCCGAACGATAAGCGGCTTGTCGAAAGCTATAACCACGTGCGGAATTTGCTGGACTGCGTCAAGACCAGGGGCAAGCCAGCCTCTCATATCGACGACTCTGTGCAGGGCGATATCATCTGCCAGATAAGCGATATCGCGATCCGGCTCGAAGAGAAGCTAGTATGGGATATGAAGAAAGAGAGCTTCGTCGATAACGACGCAGCCAACCGCCGGCTCACGCGAGTAATGCGGGCGCCGTGGACGCTTTAGGGATTAGGATTAGCTGATAGTACTCTGTAAGAATTTGTTCTGTAAGTTGTCATTCCGCACTTGATGCGGAATCCATTTCTGCAGCATCTGGATTCCCGCGTTCGCGGGAATGACAGGCCACGAATACAACTATAAAGGAGAAGAAGATGATCAAGAGAATGCTTTTCACGATGTTGGTTGCCGGGGCGGCTTGTTCGTTGCCCGCTGCGGCAGAGGACGGTTGGATAGAGCTTTTCAACGGCACGCTCGACGGCTGGCAGCGGACTGAGAACATGGGCACGTGGACCGTGAAGGACGGCCTGCTCGTCACACATGGCGAGCGCTCGCATCTGTTCTACGTCGGCCCGGTCGAGAATGCCGATTTCCGTAACTTTGAACTGAAAGTCGAAGTAAAGACTGAGCAAGGCTCGAACTCGGGGATATACTTCCACACCAAAGTGCAGGATAGAGATTGGCCCGCCAAGGGTTTTGAAGTCCAGGTGAATAACACACACAGCGACCGCAAGAAGACGGGCGGGCTTTACGCCGTGAAGGACGTACTCGACAACTCGCCTGCCAAGGACGGTGAATGGTTCACCGAGCA
>JAFGTU010000110.1 GCA_016933985.1 Sedimentisphaerales bacterium
GCCTGGAAAAATGGCACGCATTGGAGGATTCTGCCTCTTATTCAGCCCCGATAGTGATCGACCAGGCCGGCAAACGTGTCCTGGTCTGCTGGACGGGGGAAAGGATAGTGGGCCTCGACCCGCAGACCGGCAAGCTGTACTGGGAATACCCCTTCCCGCCGGCCCAGATGGTCCACAACATCGGCACGCCCGTCTTCGAGGACAATTACCTTTTTGCAAGCGAGTTCTTTGGCGGCTCGCTGCTGCTGAGAATCCATGCCGACAGGCTTGCCGTTGAGAAGGTCTGGCGCCGCATGGGCGAGAGCGAGAGAGTAACCGACAGTCTGCATTGCTGCATATCCACCCCTTTCATTAGGGGCGATCACATATACGGCGTCGATAGTTACGGCGAATTGCGATGCCTCAATCTGCATACCGGCGACCGTATCTGGGAAAGCCAGGCCGTTGTCCCAAAGGCCCGCTGGGCCACCGCCCACATGGTGCGGCAGAACGACAACGTCTGGATATTCAACGAACGAGGCGAGCTGATTATCAGCAGGCTGTCGCCCGGAGGCTACAGCGAGATCAGCCGGACAAAACTTATCGACCCTACCGAAGGGCAACTGGATCAGCGAGGCGGCGTCTGCTGGAGCCATCCCGCCTTCGCATACAAGCACATATACGCCAGAAACGACCAGGAGCTTGTCTGCGCGGACCTTTCTCGGACAGATTGAGACTCGGTGCCAATTCGTTGTGCGCAGCAACCATGATTTGAAAGGAGACGAGCAATATGAAAAAGCTGATGCGCGTTTTTATCTCAGCGGTAATTGGGCTGGCCGGATTTGGATGCGCCGCCCAGAACGTCCAGCGATACGGTATGGTCCTGGGCCTCAAGGAAGAGAAGATTCCCGAATATACAAAGATACACGCCGATGTCTGGCCCGGCGTGCTCAAATTGATCAAGGACTGCAACATCAGGAATTACTCCATCTACCTCCATCGGCTCGACGACGGCAGGCATTATCTCTTCGCGTATTTCGAGTACACCGGCAAAGACTTCAAAGCCGATATGGACAAAATGGCCGAAGACGAGACCATGAAAAAATGGTGGGAAATCTGCGAGCCTATGCAGATACCCGTCAAGAACCGCCAAGAAGGCGAATGGTGGGCCGAAATGAAAGAGGTATTCCATACGAATTAGCATGGATAACAGTCGTTTGAAAACCGAGCGAGTGATAGCGGCCATCGAGCACCGCGAGGCCGACAGGGTCCCGGTCGGAGAGTTTTTCTGGACCAACTTTCTGCGCAGGGCGCGCACCGAACTCGGCGTTGGCGACGATTTCGACCCGTATCACCACTGGGGCTTGGATACGATAGTAATCACGCCGAACCTGGACCCTCATATCACCGGCATCAAGGTCTTGAAGGACGATGGGCACCACAAAGTTGTCAAAACCGGATTCGGCGCGACTATCGAGCGGCGAAGTACATATCCGATGCCGAACTACCTCGATTTCGAGACCAAGACGTTCGAGCAGGCTGAAGCCCTGGAATTCGATGATCCGGTGGATAGACGGCGGTACTTCGAGCGAATAGACGACCAGATCAATTCTGTCGGCGACGAATTAAATCTCAACCTGCCCTCATACGTCGAGCGCGTGGATGCCTGCGCCGACGATTTCTGCGTCTTCGGCGCCGTCTGTGAGCCGCATGAGATGATCTGGCGGATTATGGGCACCGAGAACGTCCTGATGAAACTGGCCGAGGAGCCGCACCGGATGGCCAAATTCATCGAGCGATTGGGAGATTTTCTCGTTGGCATTGTGGAGGCCCAGGTCGCCGCAGCCGAGGGCAGGCTCTCCGGCATGTACATCTGGGGCGACGTTGCATACGACCACGGCATGTTCTTCTCGCCCGAGTACTGGCGCGACGTCTATAAGCCGCAGCTAAAGCGGATATGCGATGCCGCTCACAAGGCCGGCCTGAAGACAATCTACCACGGCTGCGGCAATGCATCCGAAGTCTTCGAGGACATGATAGAAGCGGGCGTCGATGCCTACAATCCGCTCGAAGCCAAGGCGGGACTCGATGTAGTCGATTTGAAGCGGCGGTTCGGCTCCAGATGGGCATTCAACGGCAATATCGATGTGCAGGTCCTCGAAACAAACGACCGCGAAAAAGTCCGCCGCGAGGTCCTAACCAAGTTAAATGCAGCCAAAGGTGGCGGCTACATCCTCCAGTCGGACCACTCTATACCGACCAACGTTGATCCGCAGACATACGACTACGTAATTGAGCTTGTGCGTCAGTACGGCAAATACCCATTGCAGCTCGGCGAATTTGATCGGGATATATAGGGCCAATTGTTTGGAGAGCGAACATGAAGTGTCGTGGAATGGCGAAAATGGCCGACGCCCCTGCTACGCAGAAAAGGCGGGGCGTGTGCAAGCCGCTGATTCAGCCGCTCGAAATCCGCGCCGAAGGTGAATTCTGGGCTGATATGGAAGAGGTGTTCCATTGGCAATGACATCGAGAGAAAGAGTTATGACGGCCTTCGCGCATGAGCGGCCGGACCGTGTTCCCTGCTGGTGCGGCGCCTCTGAGGAGTTCTGGGCCAAAGCCAAGGCCGAATTAGGCCTCGGTGATGAAGCCCTGCGCAAGAGATTCGCGGATGATTTCAGGCGCGTATATTCCGTCTATGCCGGGCCGAAATTTGTCTTGTCCGAACGCGCCAAGTCGCGCACCCCGTTCGGCGTCGAGCGTTGCGGAATAGGGTACGGCCAGCCCATGAGTCATCCCCTCGCAAAGGCCACCCTCTGGGACATCCATAATTACCGCTGGCCCGACCCGAATTGGATGGATGTCTCGCAGATCAAGGCCGAGGCCGCTAACTACAAGGGCCGCTATGCAATCCTCGGCGGAGAGTGGTCCCCGTTTTGGCACGACGCCATCGACCTGATGGGCATGGAGAACCTCTATATCAAGATGTACAGCCAGCCCGAACTTGTCGAGGCCCTGCTCAAGCACATCGTCGATTACTATATGGCGGTCAGCCGGAGAATTCTCGACGCCGCATCCGACGTGATCGACATCTTCTTCATAGGCAACGATTTCGGCGGCAA
>JAFGTU010000111.1 GCA_016933985.1 Sedimentisphaerales bacterium
ATTTTCACGCTCACCGACCTTTTCTTCGGCATGCGCCCTGTGCCCCGACACTTTTTGCAGGGATCGGTAATTACCTGCCCGCTTCCCCGGCACTGCTGGCAGGCTGAAACCATTTGGAAGAAGCCGCCGCCCCTCGCAACCTGGCCCGTACCTCCGCACGCCGGACACCGGCCGGGTTTCTTGCCTTTCGCGCAGCCGCTGCCGCTACATTCGGGACAGAGGTCCTGACGTGTAAACTCGATTGTCTTCTCGGCGCCTGTGGAGACATCATTGAGGGTAAGCTCAACTGATGTTTCGAGGTCGTAGCCGCGACTGGCCGCGCTGCGCTGAGAGGCCCTGCGTCCGTGACCACCCCCAAATATTCCACCGAACAGGTCGTCCAGCCCGAACATGCTGAAGATGTCTTCGGCGTTTATCCGCGAGAAGTCGTGCATCCCCGTTCCTCGCAGCCCTTCGTGCCCGAACTGGTCGTATCGCTGTCGTTTCTCGGCGTCGCTCAGGACCTCGTATGCCTCGGCGCACTCTTTGAACTTGCCTTCGGCCTCTTTATCGCCCGGATTCTTATCCGGGTGATACTTCATAGCCGAACGCCGGTAGGCGCGTTTGATGTCGTCAGCCGAGGCGTCTTTCTTAACGCCAAGAACATCATAGTAGTCACGTTTAGGCATAATCGCGCCAGAATCCGAAATTCGAATATCGAAATTCGAAACAACGCCAAAACCAAAATCTCAAATGCTCAAAACCCAAACGTTTGTGTCATTTGAATTTCGGTCATTCGAATTTGTTTCCACCGCAAGGTGTCCTGCGGAGTATTTCGAATTTCGTGCTTCGTGCTTATCGCAGTGCCACTGCGTGGCAACACACGTTCAGGACGACCTGCTTACCTCACAGAACCAGCTATCGGCTCTTCTTCTTCGTCTTTGAGTTCGGTTACGAGTACGTCGGTGGTAAGCATCAGGCCGGCGACGGAGGCAGCCATCTCAAGCGCCGTCCTGGCAACCTTTGCGGGGTCGATGATTCCGGTCTTGACCATATCGACGAACTGCCCCGTATTGGCGTCATAGCCGATATTCTTGTTCTTGGGGAGCTTCTCCAGTAGCTGGGCAGCGACCACGTCTCCGGGCTCGCCCGAGTTATCAACGATTTGCATCGTCGGCGCCTTGAGCGCGCCAACCACAATGTCGAAGCCGATCTTCTCGTCGCCCTTAGCTTTGGCCCTGGCCTTTTCGACCTCTGGTATCGCACGGAGGAAGACAACTCCGCCGCCGGCGACAACACCCTCTTCGGTAGCCGCACGCGTGGCGTGAAGGGCATCTTCGAGCAGGTCTTTGCGCTCTTTCATTTCCGCTTCGGTCGGCGCCCCGGCCTTGATGACGGCGACGCCGCCGGTCAATTTCGCCAGACGCTCCTGGAGCTTTTCACGGTCGTAATCGCTCGTGCTCTTCTCGATCTGGCCTCGAATCTGGTCGCATCGTGCCGTGATGTCTTTCTTCTTGCCGGCGCCTTCAATGATCGTCGTGGTGTCCTTATCGATAACGATCTTCTTGGCCTGGCCCAATTGTGAAAGCTCGATATTCTCCAGCTTCAAACCAAGGTCCTCAGTAATCACCTGGCCGCCGGTGGCAATGCCCAAATCGCCGAGCATGGCCTTTCTGCGGTCTCCGAAGCCCGGCGCCTTGACGGCACAGACCTTCAGTATTCCCTGTAGCCGGTTGATAACCATCGCCGCCAGGGCTTCTCCCTCGACATCCTCGGCCACAACCAACAGAGGCCTGCCCACGTGGGCGATCTTCTCCAGCAGCGGGATAATCTCACGAACGTTGGAAATCTTACTCTCGTGCAGCAGGATATAGGCGTCTTCGAGAACCGCTTCGAGCGTATTGGGGTTGGTCATGAAATAGGGCGAGATGTAGCCCTTCTCGAACTGCATTCCCTCGACGACCTCCAGCTCGCTGAGCATACCCTTTCCTTCTTCAACCTCGATAACGCCCTCGGCTCCGACTTTATCGAAGGCCTTTGCGAGGATTTCGCCCACTTCCGGATCGTTGTTGGCGCTAATGGTGGCAACCTTGGCGATATCGTCGTGGCCCTTAACGGGCACGCTCACGGACTTGATGAATTCCGCGGCGACCGCGGCCGCCTTGTTAATGCCGCGCTGGAGAGCCATCGGATTCGCCCCGGCGGTGACGTGCCTGAGGCCGCCGACGTAAATCGCCTCGGCAAGGACCGTCGAGGTCGTCGTCCCGTCCCCGACAACGTCGGAAGTCTTGCTCGCGACCTGGTTGACCATTTTTGCGCCCATATTCTGGAACGGGTCGGGAAGGTCTATCTCCTTGCTGACCGAGACCCCGTCCTTGGTGACCTTAGGAGAGCCCCAGCTCTTGTGCAGGATAACGTTTCTTCCCGTAGGACCCAAAGTGACCTTGACCGCATGGGCCAACTGGCTAAGGCCATCTTTGAGCTGCGCTCTTCCCGTATCGTTAAACATTAATTGCTTTGCCATATCTTTTACCTCGCATAATATCTTTATTCTTCTTGGTGTCTTCGTGTCCCCGGCAGGGGCCCTTAGGGCTTTGCGGCAAATCCTACTTTTCGATAATCCCAAGGACATCGCTTTCCTTGAGAATCACATACTTTTCGTTGTCGATTTCGACGTCGCTGCCCATATACTTGGCGTAGAGGACTTTGTCGTTCTTCTTCACGGACATCTTCGCCCGTTTTCCGTCGTCGAGCAGCGGTCCCGGCCCGACTGCTATTACGGTGCCCATCTGCGGCTTTTCCTTTGCGCTGTCCGGCAGTATAATCCCGCCCGAGGTCTTCTCCTCGGCCTGCGACTGCTTGATTACAATTCGATCATCCAAAGGTCTAAGTTTCATAACTCGCTCCTTTATTATTCCTGATAACGCTTTCTGTTAATCCTTTACTTCACAATTTATTTCAAAGCCGCCCCGGCGGCGGCCTATAGTCACTTTGCAGGCGCGAGCCTGACGGACTTTAGGTTCATCACGGCGCCTTTGGGCATTGTCTTGGGCTTTACCGTCAGTGTGCAGCCGCCGGCCTTATCTACGCGGACCGTACCGAGCTTGAAGGACTTGAAATCCGTCCAACTGCCCGTCTGCTCGACCTTGCCCGCAAGCTCGTTTCCGGCCAGCCAGACGATGTATTCGCTATCCTCAGAACCGTTGGTGCAAGCGTACTCGATCTCGACGCTGTACGGCCCCGGTTCGGCGATCTTGACGTTCCAGGTGACGTAATCGGCCGGGTCGGTCCAGAAGCCGATATTGTCCTTGCCGTTGCCGGATTCATAAGCGGTGGTGCTGCCGTGAATAATGGCATCAATCGCTTTGAGCGTAATCGATCCATCGGCAGCGGCTACGGCGGACGGAACAGCGACATCCGGCTCGCCTTGTATTTCGAGCACTACAACCGTATTGACCGGATCGACGGCCCGATTCGGCACTGCGATAACAATATCCGCTTCGCCTTCACGCCTGACGCCAAGAGGCTCGCGCTTGCTGTCGGCGAGAAGGTATGCCTTGACGACCTTATTCTTCAAACCGGCGACGACAAGGCTGCCGTCCCTGGGCCAATCGAAGACGTGCAGATACAGCTTTCCGGGCCTGACGGTGCATCGGCCCCACGGGACCCGCCCAAAAGGACTGGCCGTCGTGCCGGTGATGCTCTCGCCGTTGATCTTCATCCAGGCCCCTATCGCGGCCAGCCGCTCGATACTCGCAGCGGGGATAAGCCCTTCGGCCGTCGGGCCGACGTTCAGCAGGAAGTTGTCGCCCTTGCTGGCGATATCGGCCAAGTTGTGCAGCAGGTCTTCGACGGACTTCCAGTTGTTGTCGTAGGATTTATAGCCCCAGGTGTCGTTCATCGTCATGCAGGATTCCCAATCGACGCCGGGCAGGCCCTTGGCGGGTATCTGCTGCTCGGGGGTACCGAAATCGCCGGCATATTCCTGGTCGCCCTTGCTTAGGCCCTCCATCCCCTTACGGCCCTTGCCGACGCGGTTGTTGATTAGGATGTCCGGCTGAAGACCACGAACGTATTCGTAAAGCGCCTTGCCCTGCGGCTCGGTCCAGTCCCTGATCCATTCGCCGTCGAACCACAGCACGCCCAAAGGCCCGTAGTTTTCAACCAGCTCCTTGAGTTGCGGCTTCATATACGTCTCGGCGTAGCGCGCGAAGTTCGGATTCGACTTGCCGCCGTCGTTGTAGTTCGGATAGAAGGGCGCCTGGGCATCGGGGTGGTGCCAGTCCATTATCGAGTGATAGAAGCAAAGCCTGATGCCCTGCTTTTTGCACGCTACGGCCAACTCCTTTAGTATGTCGCGCTTGAAGGGCGATGCGTCCATGATATCGTACTTGGAGACCTTCGAATCCCAGAGGCAAAAGCCGTCGTGGTGCTTCGAGGTTATGACGATATACTTCATCCCGGCATTCTTGGCGATGCGGACCCACTCGTCGGCGTCGAACTTCACGGGGTTGAACTGGCCTGCCAGTTTCTCGTATTCGACGACCGGAATCTGAGCACTGTTCATAATCCACTCGCCGATGCCGCCGATGCGTTTGCCATTCCACTCACCGGCCGGCACTGCGTACAGGCCCCAGTGAATAAACATCCCGAATCGCGCCTCTCTCCACCAGTGCATCCGCTCGTCCTTGCTCGCCTGCTTGACAGGCTCACCACAGGCGGATTTTGCATGCGTGCTCTTACAGCCTGCCGAGAACAACAGCACCGCCAGCACCGCTGCGAATGCCGCCAACAGGACATACGTGCGTATCGAGATGATGCTGCGTAACAAGATTCTTTCCTTATCCATTTTTCGCTCTCACTGAAATGCAGGTTCTTTCCTTCTCAGACCGGCCGTCGGTCGGTTTGAGCTACATATCCATTCCGTCCATTCCACCCATTCCGCCCATGCCGCCCATGCCCGGGTCCATTCCGGGGCCGCCTCGCCCTTTGGCGCCCTTTTCCTTGGGCTTTTCAGTGACTAAGCAATCTGTCGTAAGCAACAGGCCCGCAATACTCGCGGCGTTCTGCAGCGCGATCCTCGTAACCTTTGCCGGGTCGAGGATGCCCGCCTCGAAGAGGTCTTCGTATTTGTCGGAATCGGCGTTGTAACCGAATCCACCCTTGCCCTCTGCAACCTTGTTGACTACGAGGTTCGGCGTAACGCCTGCGTTGTAGGCTATTGTGTAGCACGGCATCTTGAGCGACTTGGCCAGAATATCGGCGCCTGTCTTTTCGTCGCCCGTGAGCTTGAGCTTATCGACGGCATCGATGCAGCGAATCAATGCCACTCCGCCGCCGGGGACGACTCCCTCTTCGATAGCCGCTCTGGTGGCGTGCAGGGCGTCCTCAATGCGGGCCTTCTTCTCTTTCATTTCGCTCTCGCTGGCCGCCCCGACGTTGATTTGAGCGACGCCGCCGGTTAGCTTTGCCAGGCGCTCCTGCAGCTTCTCGCGGTCGTAATCGCTGGTAGTAACGTCGATTTCGTCCTTTATCTGGCCGATCCGGCCTTTTATGGCGGTCTGGCTGCCGGCGCCTTCGACGATGATCGTGTCATCGTTATCGATGGTAACCTTCTTGGCCTGGCCGAGCTGCTCGATGCTGATATTCTCCATCTCGATTCCGAGGTCCTTGAAGATGGGCTCTGCACCGGTGAGCACGGCGATATCCTGGAGCATCGCCTTTCTGCGGTCGCCGTAGCCCGGCGCCTTGACGGCTGCCACCTGAAGGATGCCTTTGAGCTTGTTGACCACGAGCGTGGCAAGGGCCTCGCTCTCGACGTCCTCGGCGATGATCAGCAGCGACCTCTTGGCCCTGGCGACCTTCTCCAGCAGCGGCACGAGCTTGGCGACGTTGCTGATCTTCTCTTCATAGACCAGAATGAAGGGCTTATTCAGCTCGCAAACCATGTTATCGACGTCGGTGACGAAGTGCGGGGACAGGTAGCCGCGATCGAACTGCATACCCTCGACGAACTCGACGGTCGTATCGAAGCTCTTGCCCTCTTCGACGGTGATAACGCCGTCCTTGCCGACCCTCTGAAATGCCTCGGACATGATCTTGCCGATCTCAGGGTCGTTGTTGGCTGAAACCGAGGCGATGTTAATGATGTCGTTGGCCTTGGTGATATCGACCGGCTTTGAGAGGGTGGCGAGCTTGTCGGTTACGGCCTTGGCCGCCTGCTCCATACCGCGCTTCAGCGCCATCGCGTCGGCGCCGGCGGCGAGGTTCTTATATGCCTCCTTGAAGAGGGCCTCGGTGAGAACTGTCGCCGTGGTTGTGCCGTCTCCGGCGATCTTGGAAGTCTTGCTGGCCGCCTCCTTTACGAGCTTTGCGCCGAGATTCTCGTTCTTATCGAGAAGATCGATCTCCTCAGCAACTGTAACGCCGTCCTTCGTTATCGTCGGTCCGCC
>JAFGTU010000112.1 GCA_016933985.1 Sedimentisphaerales bacterium
AGTTCTGTTCTTGAGCCGAATTTTATCATGCCGAATTTTTCGCCCCCGGCCAATTCTTGTCCCTCGACGGCAGCGCAGACGATCCTTCGGGCGATTGCCCCGCTGATTTGCCGGACGATCAGCTTGTCCGTCGGCCGGTCTGTTCGCACGAGGGCCAAGTCGTTTGATTCGTTGACCCTGCCGGACTGCGGATTCGAGGCGTTCTTGTACTTGCCTTTTTTGTACGTGATTCTCTCGACTTTCACATTGCACGGCGCGCGATTGATGTGAGCGCTGAAGATACTGAGGAATATCCCTATGCGAAGGGCCTTTTCGCCGATGAAATTATCTTCTTGAACGGTCTCGATATCGGTTATCTTGCCGTCCGCCGGCGCCAGCAGCAGATTGCTCTGGCGTGGGCAGCGGCGCTCGGGGTCGCGAAAGAAGCTCAGGGACCATATCAGAACGGCGGCAAGGGCCAACTCTATGACGCCTAAGGCCCAAGGGCCAAGCAGGTTCCTTGCGCCTAACGCTAATGCCGCCATCGCCGCAGCCGCTATCGCAGGATAGACAACCACCTGGGGCAATCCGTATTTAGTCAGCGGAATCTTCATAAGCCAATATGATAGTATTAGCCGCCGGTCTAATCAATAGAAATAGAAAAGGCCGACCCTGTGGTATCGGCCTTTCGGAGGAGGGTGATGGTGCAAATTTTAGAGAACCGCCCCCGGCCCCGCCGCCATCTCATCTTGCGGCTCTGCGTGACCGGCAATTTTCTGGCGTTTCTACCATATAGAGACGCCTTAGCCCCCCAAAAGTTACGATAATTCTCCCGAATTCCCGAAAATTTTGCGAAAAACAGCGTTTTCGCACAAAAAAGGAGCACCGGTTACATTCTTTTTACACTCGTTTTCACACCCGCTACAGCCCCTACAACCCGCATGGTTCCGATAACGTCACTGTGCCCCCTTCCCCCCGATTAGCCCTGCGATTCGTGCCGAGAGCCCCCGGCATTGCGGGGAGCGAAGCGACACGGCAATCTCAACATCGGTCTTGAGGGGCGAAATGGGCGGTATTTTATTATAATTTGGGCTTGGAACGCCGAAACTCATTAAAATGGCGTTACTTCGGGTGCGTTCTGCGCATCTTGAATACAGATAGTAACAGTAATAGATGGAGCAGACTGTTGACCACGTCAGGCTGGTAGAACGAGCCCAACTCGGCGATAAGGAGTGTCTTGACAGATTGGCTGAGTTGGCCGAGGAGCGTTTGCGCGTCGATATATTTCGACTTACGCTGCAGGAAGACGTGGCACAGGAAATTGTTCAGGAGAGTATGTTCGAGATGTTCAGGATGTTAGACGATCTAAAGGAGGCCCATCGATTCTGGCCGTGGCTTTACAGGATAGCTATCAATAAGATGCGTCTTTACTACAGGGCTGAGAAGCGTCGACGGACGGTGACTGCCTCGGCGGTTGCGGAGAAAGCCGCCTACGGCAGCAGCGAACAGGCGATGGCCGGCGCGATAAGCACGGAGCTTAAAGATATAGTCCTTGGAGCGATGCGTCGGCTGAAGCCTCGTTATCGCACGGTTCTTACAATGCGGTGCTATCGTGAGATGGAATATTCTCAAATAGCCGAATCGATGGGTTGCAGTGAGTTTGCCGCGAGGATGCTCTTCTATCGTGCGAAGAAGTCCTTGCGCAAGCAGTTGTCTCGGTTTGGATTCGGCAAGGGTATGCTGCTTCCGGCACTGGTATTGTTCGGTAGAATTACGGCGAGGAGCGAAGCTGCTGCTTCCGTGAGTGTTTCGGTGGCTGCGATGAAGGTTGGCATTGCGGCTGGTGCGGCTGGATTGGCCACGAGCACCACGGGAATTGTGTCTCTTGCTGTTGCTGGCGCGTTGACTGTGGGAGCGACTACGGTGAGTTTAGGGCCCGTGGTCGGCGGTGTCGGTTCGGGGGCCGAATTCGTCGGAAGCATGCAGGTTGCCGAGCGGATGGGCACTCTGGGCCAGGGCAACGAGGAGTTGTGGTGTTATTATCCGGATAACACGAACGGTCCGGTGATGATGCGTCTTCTCCGCTGGGATTCTGGTCGGAACGGCGCCTATTGCAAGTGGCTGCAGAACGAGCAGGCAACGTACTACTACGACGAGGCCGCAGAGACGGTCCATATTGAGAACCATCGCATTTGGCGCGAGGATTTATCGGTGTGGCGGCTGCCGACCGATCCGCCGGAGTTGAGCGAGTTTCTTTCTCGGGTGGAGAGGCGAATTGACGGGATGCGATATGTTCGCGGAGGCGGCACGGGTCTGCTGGTAATCTGTGAGGGTCGCCGGGCGGGCAGTCCGTCTCAGGTGAGTCGTCATTCGAACGTTCTGGATGAGCAGTACTTTCTTTACGGCTGGTCGGCGAGGACAAAACGTCTGGATAATCGTGATGCGATGCACAAGCGAGGCTGGACGTATTTTCGTGTGAGCGGCGGAATCGGTGAGGAGAAGATTTCGGGTACCGGACGGTTGCCTTTTGTCGATGCGGCCCGTGCGGAGTATGGGGCGTGGCTGAAGCTGGATGTCGGAGACGGCCTCAAGATTGGAGACAACGGCGAAGAGGCTCGGATTTATGAAGGCGGCAGGTTTGCTGCGAGCTATGCGGGGGGGAGCTTTTTTGCGGGCCTTTCTAGGCCGTGGATGGGCCTTCATACTATTGACACCATTCGGCGCGACGCGGCGGAGAAGCGAATATGGTTTGAGACCGAACCGAGGGAGCAAGGCGATGCTGCGGAGGTTGTGCTGGCGAGGGGAGAGACGAAGTTGAGTTATGCCGTCAATTTGGATAAGGATATTATTGAGAGGATCGAAATTCTCAGCAAGGATGGTCGAAAGGGCGAATTGCTGTTTTCCTATCTCGATGAGGTTGACGGGCTTGAGGATGAGTTTGCTGCACCGGTGTGGAAGAGTATAGGTGGCCGGCCTCGCGGAGCGCCGGGCGTGTTGTGGTTAATGAATTTGGCTGATGGAAACTTATAGGTGTCTGGAGGAAGTCTTGAAAAGCGGCAAGAGATTCTTAGTACTTAGACCCGGCAGAGCAGGGCCAATGGACCTGCGAGGGGACAAGGCTGCGGTGGGGGCCTTGTTGTGGCTGATATGCGCGGCGTCAAGCCCGGTTCTTGCGGGACGGATCTTCGTGGATATCGACGCCGTTGGAATGAATAACGGCTCAAGCTGGGAGAACGCATATAATCATCTTCGAGATGCAATAGCTGCTTCTTCGAGCGGGGATGAGATTCGGGTCGCGCAAGGCCTTTACAGGCCCGACCGGGGCAGCGGCATTACATTGGGTGATCGCGGCGCCACCTTTCATTTAGTCAATGACGTGAGTTTGGCCGGAGGATACGCAGGCTCTGGCGCACCGGTCCCGGATGCACGGAATATTGCCGTGTATGAGACAGTTCTGAGCGGAGATTTGGCGGGCAACGACGCCGAGACTATCGATGTCCGTAATTTGCTTAATGATGCGAGTAGAAGCGAGAATTGCTACAATGTGGTAACGGGGACGGACTGCAGCGACACAACTGTTGTGGATGGCTTTACGATTACAGGCGGCAACGCCAACGGCACTCGTGACAGAGACAAATACGGAGGCGGCCTCCACGACGGTAACTTGATACTTAGCCATTGCCGGATTGTGAGAAACTCAGCGTTTTACGGAGGAGGCGTCGGTTGTTATGGAGGTGGGACGCTTTTGGAAAGTATCGTAAGCGGGAACTGTGCTCGTTCCGGGGGGGGGCTTTACAGTGTTTTGAAAGTCGCCGGCTCGACGATCACCGGCAATTGTGCGATCCAATACAGCGGGGGAGGAATGAGCATTTTGAGCGCGGCTGCGACGGTGACCGACAGCGAGATTGATGACAACTGGTCCCTCCAAAATGGCGGAGGCCTTTACGTTGTGCAGTGCAATCCGACGTTCACGCGTTGCAGTTTTGCGCGAAATTCGGCGGACGGCAAAGGAGGCGGCATCTACGTTGACGGGGGCACCACCGGAGGAAGTCCGGATTTTCATCAGTGCGGGATTGTCGGCAACACGGCCGGCGGCGACGGCGGGGGCATCCATAGTTCCGGGTATTCGCTGAGCAAGCTGAGCAATTGCGTCTTGAGCGGCAATATCGCCAGCGGCAAGGGCGCCGGGATGTGCGATGCTTCCAGCAGGGGTACCTCGCTTGTGAACTGTACACTGGCTCATAATAGTGCGACGAACAGAGGAGGAGGCATTTGCTACAACTCTTACCCCGCGGCTGAGCGGGTTCTGACCAACTGCATCTTGTGGTACAACTCCGACAGCCTGGGCGCAACGAGCGAGTACTCGCAGATCTGCAACACGGCGGGTCCTTTTACGGTTCCGGTTCGGTACTGCGACATTCAGGGCTGGACCGGGGCAATGGGGGGATCCGGCCAAATAGACACAATCGGCGACGAGCCGCTTTTTGCTGATTCTGACGGCGCTGATAACATCGCGGGCACAGAGGATGACAACTTTCGTTTGCAGGGGGGTTCCAAGTGCATTGATACCGGCGACAATTCCGCTGTGGAGGAAGGGGCAACCGATTTGGACGGGAAGGCTCGGATTATTCACGGGATCGTCGATATCGGCGCCTACGAGTCTAAGTCCGGCGGTCCGCATGTCCTTCCTCGCTACGAGGTCGTCGATCTGGGAACGCTGGGCGGCTTATACAGCGCAGCTTACGGGATAAATGACTTTGGTCAGGTAGTAGGTTTGTCGGAGACGGCGGCCGGTGCGCAACATGCGTTTCTGCGGGATGAAAAGGTGGGGATGATCGATTTGGGCACATTGGGCGGCAGCGCGAGCAGTGCCTACGCGATCAACAATGCCGGGCAGGTAGTCGGCTCTGCACGGACCGCGAATGGCGAGCTTCATGCATTTCTTTGGAAAGACGGCCAGATGACCGACCTGGGTATTCTGCCCGGCGGCACTTGCACTGAGGCATACGCAATCAACGACGCCGGCCAGATTGTCGGGATGGCGAGGACTTCCGCGATGATTTACTCCTGGCAGCGAGCGTTTCTCTGGGAGAATGGGATAATGACGAGTTTGGGGGTTCTCGACGGGGCGAGCAACAGCAGCGCTGCGGATATAAACATTCACGGCCAGGTGGTGGGGACCTCCGGGGATCGTGCGTTTCTATGGGACTGTACGAGCGGCATGAGGAAGCTGACGGATTTTCAGAGCCAGGGCAACGCGATAAGCGACGGCGGGCTTCTTGCTCTGGCTTCGAGCGGTACTTATTACATCCGAGATGGTGCGGGCGTCTTGGCTGATATGGATCTGATCCGGTACAGCAGGATGAATTCGATAAACAACTGCGGCCAGGTGGTGGGTGATTTTGATTATCCGAGCGATGATTATCACGCGTTTCTGTGGGATGACAGCTACGGCATGATCGATCTCAACTACCTGGCGCCGGCGGAAGCCGGGTGGGAGGAGCTAAATTCCGCCGGGGACATTAACGGCGATGGGCGGATCGTCGGTTATGGCTGGACGGATCAGGGCCAGCAGCGTGCGTTTCTGATGAGTCCGATATCGGCGGAGGAATACCTCGTAGCACACTGGGAGCTGGATGAGAGCAGCGGTGCGACGGCTGAGGACTGCATCGGCAATAATGACGGGATTCTCCAGGGCGGTCCTCAGTGGCGGCCTTACAATGGTCGTGTGAACGGCGCCCTGGAATTCGACGGCTCGGATGACTACGTTGACTGCGGGGACAGCACGGTGTTCGACATTGCGGATGAGATTACGGTTGCGGCGTGGGTGAATATCAGGCGTGTGAATGTAGATTGGCAGACCATTGTGGCCAAGGGCGACTCGGCGTGGAGGCTCTCGACTGCAGAGGACGAGATGCGGTTTCACTTTGCGGTTACGGGAGGTCCCCCGTGGAACTTCGTCAATGGAGATATCGTGGTCGATGCGGACGAGTGGCATCACGTTTGCGGCACTTACGACGGAATAAATATGCGTTTGTACGTTGACGGTGTAGAAGATTCCGCTGGTCCCGTGGCAGAGAGCAACGGCGTCAGCGTAAACGATTACAACGTGTTTATTGGGGAGAACGAAGAGCGGACCGGCCGGCATTGGGACGGCCTGATTGACGACGTTCGCATTTATTGCTGTCCTCTGACGACGGCGGAGGTATATGAATTGTTCATTGGGGCGCCGATTTACGTTGACGGCGACTCTATGGGCCGGAACGACGGCTCGACCTGGGCGGACGCTTTTAACAGCCTTCAGGATGCCCTGGCGTCGGCATCGAACGGCAATCGTGTCCGCGTTGCCGCCGGTGTCTATGCGCCCGATAGCGGGGCGGCAGTGACGCCGGGCGACCGGGCGGCGACGTTCCAGTTGATTGACGGAGTCTCGGTAAAAGGCGGTTTTGCAGGTTTTGGCGAGCCGAGTCCAAAGCTGCGGGATGTCATCGCCTACGAGAGCATATTGAGCGGCGACCTTGCGACCGACGATGGTGCCGGATTCGAGAACAACGCTGAAAACAGCTACCACGTCGTAACGGGTAGCGGCACCAATTCGACGACTGTTTTGGATGGCTTTACAATAAGCGGAGGCAACGCCGAGAGTCTGGGGGGCGGAGGCATGCTCAACATATCGGGCGGCCCCACGGTAACGGACTGCAAATTCAGCGCGAACTCGGCTGCCAAGGGCGGCGGGATGTACAACGAACAGGCATACCCAACTATCACCGGTGCCAGCTTCATCGAAAATCGCGCCTTTTTGAATAGCGCAACCGACGATCTCGGTGGCGGAGGAATGTACAACCGCCGTAGCAGCCCGGTATTGGAGGACTGTCTGTTTGCGGGTAACTCGGTTGCCGCCTCGACTGGCGACGGAGGCGACGGCGGCGCTATATTCTGCGACCAGAGCAGTCCGACGCTGGTCAACTGCGTTATCCTCGCCAATACGGCGCGTCGGTCCGGGGGCGGCATAGCGAGCCTGTGGGGCGGAACCGCCGTCGGCGGGTTGCTTGTAAATTGTCTGTTCAACGCCAATTCCGCCGGCGTCAAAGGCGGCGGCTTGGACATTCTCGACGACACCGTCGGGCTGACAAATTGCACCTTCAGCGCAAACTCCGCAACCAGCGGCGGCGGGATTTATGCCGAGGATGCCGAAGCCTTGCTGGTCAACTGCATATTGTACGGAAATACGGACAACGGCGGAAACGTCGAAAACGCGCAGATCCGAACTGCGGGCGGATCGCTTGCAATTGACTATAGTTGTGTCGAGGGCTGGAGCGGAGCGCTTGGGGGCACGGGCAATATCGGATCGAATCCGCACTTTGAGGATGCGGACGGCGCCGACAATATTGCCGGGACCGAAGACGACGACCTTCGAATAAGCGCAGGCTCGCTGTGTATCGATGCGGGCAGTAATGCGGCGCTTCCGCCCTTTGTGACCACCGACCTGGACGGGAACCCGCGAATTATCCGCGACGTTGTCGATATGGGCGCTTATGAATTTGCGGGGATGCTCAAATGGTACGTCGATGGCGACAACGGCGACGACAACAATAACGGGTTGAGCCCGGAGACTGCTTTTGCGACGATTCAGAAGGCAGTCAACACTGCAACCGAAGGCTACACGGTGGTAGTCTTGCCCGGAGTCTATCAGGAGGATGTTTATTTCAACGGCAAGGCTCTCACGGTGACGGGGGAAGGCAGCGATGCGACAATCCTGGAGTCTCCGAGCGGATACGCGGTGAGGTTCATCAGGGGTGAGGACGCCAACAGCGTGCTGAAGAACGTCGTGATAAGAAATTGTCTGACGTATGCCGGGGTGCGAATTGAGAATAGTTCACCGAAGATAACCAATGTTACGGTTGTGGACAATAGGATCGGGATTGCAAACCTCGGTGGGGGGCATCCAGATATAAGCAACTGTATCTTCTGGAACAATACCTTTAAGGACATCTCCTGCGAAGTCTCCTGCGGCTCTGTAACGTACTGCTGCATCGAGCGGGGGCTGGCTGGCGAGGGTAATATCACGGCCGATCCATCCGGTCCCTTATTCGTGGATTTGGCGGGCGGGGATTACCATTTGCGTTCTGCGCGTGGGCGACACCGTCCGACGACGAGCGAATGGGTTCTCGACGATGTTACCAGTCCATGCGTGGATGGCGGGAATCCGTCGGCGAATCCGTCGGAGGAGCGCATGCCGAACGGGGGAAGGCTGAATATGGGGGCATTCGGCGGCACTTACTACGCCAGTATGAGCGAATGGCCACTGGCGGGGGACCTAAATCGGGACGGGGCCATCAATTTGAAAGATTTCGCTTTGGTGGCGGAAAAGTGGCTTTCTGCGATGGAATGGGCCGAATAGGACCCGAAACAAGCAAAAATTTGGGGGTAGAAGCTTTTTTTTTTACTTTTTCTGGACGGAACGCGGGCACATTGGTATAATAGAGCAGGTGTTGGTGTATTGTTGACCCGCTGAGAATTGTATAATGTGTCCAGGAACGGGAGATAAACCTGGTCCGCCTCAGGCGGATAGGGTCGTTTGGGCTTGGGGGAAACGGGGGGGGTTTACACTCGTAGAAATCCTGGTTGTCATATCAATCATATCGCTTTTGATGGGGATATTGATTCCTGCGCTCGGTAAGGTGCGGCGTCAGGCGCGTAGTCTATTGGGCGCGGCCGATCAGAATCAGATCGTCAAAGCGCTTCTTTGCTATGCAGTCGATAACGACGATTCTTTTCCCGAATCAGTGGCGACGATGGGAGGTTATGAAGACATGGACCTGGACGGATATGCAGACTGGAACTGGTCGGAACCCACTACTGTGACGGCGACCGAAGAGCGATTCCCGGGTCTGCATCGTTCGATGAGCGCCTATCTGCGTAGCTACATTTCACAAGCCGCGACAATGGCGTGCCGAAATGCCCCGCGGGAGCATGAGTATCTTAGGGACGCTTGGCAGGGCGGCGATGCGTGGGTCAATCCCGTCGTTGGGTTAGGGCCCTTGATAACCACGTATTGTTTCTATTGGGGCTACACCGGTTTCCTGGATGAGAGCCGGCAGTTCAAAGGGCCCTCAACTTCTTCGGGGCGGACGGGTGAGAGTAAGCTGCTGGTGAGCTGCTATTTCGGCTTTGGTCATTGGCGGAGCCCGGGGGTCTATAGCAGTTGTGAGAAGTTCAAGGACGCCGGGATTGTGGAGGAGACTCCGCTTGCGTCTGCTTACTATTGGTGGTCGGGTCCGGGCGCGGATGTTCCTTTGTCGGCCCTTGGCATCAGTCTGCACGCGGGGTACACCGACGGACACACGGACGACTATGCGGCATCAGAGGTTGTGCCGATGGAAGTGATTTACGACCGCCCGACCGGGGCTCCTTATCCGCCGGGCGTGGGCATAGGCCCGGGTATCTTCTTCTTGCCCGAAAAAGCGGTCCACTGAGAGCGGAGTCCTTACAGGGAGAGGACAAATAGCGCGAGGTCGTTTATCTGGGCGTCGGTCAGGCCGGATGTTTGTCCGTGTTTGTCGTCGGAGTTGTGCCTGGTGAGAAGGTCCTTCATGGTTGCGGCGCGGCCGTCGTGCAGGTAAGGGGCGGTTCGCCAGACCTCTATAAGCGTAGGCGTATCGAAAAGGGTGTCCTTCTCTCTGTCTCTTCCGGTTCCGATGTTGTATTCCTTCATATCGGTGTAGAGCGGGGCGGGGTGGCAGGAGGCGCAGTTTGCATTCTCAAAGATTTCCTGGCCCCTCTTTGCCGCTGCTCTTAGCCGATCTTCTTTCAGATATGGACTCGGTGTCGGCTTTAGCAGCTTGAGGTATTCATCGATAGCGGCGGCGTCGGCTTCGGGCCTCACGGCAAACTGGATGTGCCTGATTCCTGCGCGAACGGCGACTTCTGCGGTTTCGCGGACCCCTGTGGCCATACACGGCGGCGTTTGGTGCGCCAGAAGCATACTCTTGGTGTTTTTGGGATTGCCGAGCCCGTCGTTCAATAGGTCCCAGTTCAGGCCGTCAGGCCGGGCCTCGCCCGGATGGCAGCTTGAGCAGCTCTGCCACTTTTGAAAGCAAAGGTTGGCGTCGTTGAAGAACATCTGGCCTTTTCGCATCTCAGTCAGCTGCTTTTCGGGTCCGAGTGCGAGCGATTTTGCTGCCGGTCGGACGTCCGGGTCGATATCGACCAGGCCCAAGGTGTCCGTGAAGTACTCCGCGGCGTAGGCGTTTGTTCCGATCAATGCCAGTCCTCTCGGCCCGTTGCCGGTCAGGTTGATCCGTCTTCGCAGGCCGACGAGGAAGGACAAATCGTTGGGGACATCGTCGTATGATGACGTCGCATCGGAGACCTTCTCTCCGGCGGCGGCCCTGGCGAGCTTTTCGTGAAGTTTTTCGCGGTCGATAACGCTTATCTGATGCGTGCCGGCATGTGCGACACAAACGTATTTACCGTCGGCGGTGCATCGCACACCCCAGGGATTGGCCCCACCGAGATCGACGTCGTCGAGCAAAACGGTGTTAGCAAGTTTCTTTTGGGCGGTGTCTATGATGCTCAGGGCGTTGGTGTTCATCCAGCCTCTTTCGAGCTGGGTGGTGGGGAGCTGGTAGCGAGCGAGGACGTGAGTGACATAAGCAAATTTGCCGTCGGGCGAGAGGCAGATGTCTCGAAGGCCCACGCTTCCGTTGGGCAATTGAATGGCCTTTTCGAGTTTTTTTGCCGTCGTATCGATGACCGAGACTCCGGCTGCAACGTAGTCGCCGTCGGCGGCGCCGCCGGGGATCAGATGCGCAACAAAGAGGGTCTTGCCGTCCGGTGTAATCGCGGCGGCGAAGGGTTCTCTGGGCACTTCAATAGTCGCTGTGATCTCTTTGGATGGCAGGTCATAGACCGCGACGTTGTTGGTGAAGCGGTTGCATACATAGAGGGTCTTGCCGTCGGGGCTGACGACGGGCGCATTGGGTGTATGCTCGGCGTTCATTTCAGCGACGGCCTTGCCTTCCCGGAGATTGACTACGCTGATTATGCCGTTTGGAGCGCCGATGGTGACGTAGAGTGTCCCGCCGTCCGGTGCCAGGGCTAGGCCGCTGGGCCGATCCGGCAGCGAGATGGTTTTCTTAACCGCGCCTGAGGCTACGTCGAAGACAGCTATCAGGTTGGCCGTTTCTTCGGCAATGTAAAGCGTCTGGCCCGGTCCGTCCGCAACAAGGGCCGACGGCGACAGATAATCCGTCTGGGCGGCCTGGGCCCGCGGAACAAAAGAGGCGATACCGCAGAATACCCCGGCGAACAGCATCACAATCCTGCCTGTTGAGATCATTTTACCATCTCCTGTAAAGGTTCCAAATCTCACGATAATCGTTCAGACGAGTTCGCACGAGGCGAACGCGATTAGCCCTGATTTTAGCGTCTCTTATACGGGGCCGCAATCCATATTTTGGCCCGATTCGTCATTCGGAGGCTGCTGCTCTTACAAACGCCGCTGGCTCTCTTTCGGCCTGCATTACTACCCTGAAGCCGACGTTATAGACCTTTTGCCACTCCGAGTAGCTCAGCCGGAAAGTGGAGCGGCAACGCTTGGGCCGGTCCCGCCAGGAGCCGCCGCGGACGGTCCTCTCGGCGGATGTGCCCATTGCGTTCCGGCCGTCGCCGGCTCTGTAGGGGTAGGGCTTGTATGCCGAGCGTGTCCATTCGGCGACGTTACCGTGCATATCGTACAGGCCCCAGGGGTTGGGCCTGTAGGCTCCCACGCTTGCGGCAACGAGTTTCCCGTCGTCGAATCTGGCGTCCCGCGGAGTTATGTCCATTGTGTATCTGCCGTCGGTATCGTATGCGAGCTGCCTGATAGTGACATCGGCCATGTTTGCGAGTTTTGAAAAGTCGTCATCGAGGCCGCCGTAGTTCATTGGCGTATCGGAGCCGGCGCGGCAGGCCCATTCCCACTGCGCCTCGGTCGGCAGGGTGACGTCTTGCCCGGTTTTATCGCAGAGCCATCGGCAGAATTTCATCGCCTCCTTCCACGAGACTCGAACGACGGGCTGCCCCGGGTGATTGAGGAGCCAGCCGAGGTGTCCTTTGCTGAAGATCCATGAGCCTTTGTGCTCGAACCTGCTGTCGTGCGAAGGGTCGAACTGAGCGTACTGCTCGTTGGTGATCTCGAACTTGCCTATCCAGAAAGGCTTTTCGATTCTTACGGCTGAAAGGGGATATTCGTCGGGCGCACCGTCGGCAGAACCCATAACGAACTGTCCCGCAGGTATTAGCGCGAGCTCGAGCACTACGCCGTTGCCGAGGTTGATTGAGCGTTCAGTGGGGCCGAGAGCTTCTTGTTTTTGTTTTGCTGCGGCTGCGTCAAAGGGCCAACCAGCCACTACGGGCGTTCTCACTGCCGCAGGCCGGATATGTTTGGGGTGGACCGGCTCGATTTCCTGCTCGGGCATTTCCGGGTACACTTCGGGGTCGTCGTACAGACCTGCATAGACCTTGCGCAGCTCGCCCCGGCGTCGGTGGTCGTTCGCGGTCTTCTCGACTCCCACTATTTCCCGCCAGGTGCCGTGGCAGGGGGTGTTAAGATCGATCCAGGTGGCGAGTCGCTCCCACGCTTCAGGATCAAGCTGAATACCGTGGTGACCTTTCTTGAGCATTTGGAAAAGCTCACTGGTATTGGAATGGAATTCACCCGGGGCCAGAAGGCGAATATCGCTTTCAAACCCGCCCACGCGGACGAGCTTCCTCAGCTCGATGTAAGAAGGTTCGAAAATGCCGCCATATTTACCGAACAGCTCTTCCCTCGGAGTGTTCTCCGCGAAGACGACTCTCGGGTCGGAGTCCTTCACGACGACGAACTTGCCCTGGTCGCCGCTGAGGTTGGGCATATCGGGGCGGTTTTTGAGATTATCCGTGTTGTGACAAGAGACACAGTATTTATCGAGCACCGGCTGGACCTCGCGAGCGAAGCTAAACCCCCTGACAGGGCCGTGCCACGGCTCTATTTTCGCCGGTATAAGCCGCGATGCGATGGTCCTCTGATTTTGGGGCCCGGAGTTTTGCTTTTCGTGACATCCTGCGCATGAGACGATTTCTCCGGGCATTGCCGTCATCCAGCTTCTCATCAACTGCAATGCGTTGCCTTCTGCATCAATCGGCTGAATCGATATGGGGGTATTGGCCGGCACTCGGAACATAGCAGAGCCGTCCGCCTCGACGGGCACGGTCCCGAGCACCCTCTTCGGCTCCCAGGGCCCGTCGGCGCCGACGCGATGGTTTATCCCCGCAATTTGGTGGTATGCGAATTGGTATGTAAAGAGCCGTAGTTTCTTCACCGAGCCGTATGGAACACCTTTCAAACCGGGGCCTTTATAGATGTTTTCGAGATATACGATCGCGTCGTTACGAGTGAGATCGACCTTGTCGGGAATCACAGGCGGCCTCTCGGTCCTGCGAATGGGGATCGGTTCGAGCAGGGCGTAGCCCTCGATCTCATTTATCAGCAGAATATTGTCGAAGACATCGACCAGGTATATGCCCCAGAGGCTGTCCGGCGCCGGTTTGCACGATACGAGGAAGTATTTCTCGCTCAGAGGCCACGGGTGCAGGAACTTGGGCCAGTTATTTAGGGTCAGCTTGTCCTGGATGAGCGGCTCGACTTTCTTGCCTCTGCCCGGTATTCTCTGGACGACGCCTTCTGTTTCGCGTCTTCCGAGAGCCGGGTCGAGAATAACCAGCTCGCCCACTCGGCCTACGTGATGGCCTGTTACAATGCCTACGACTTTTGTCTGGTGGCCGGGAACGGGACGGGCAAAGAAGATGCTGTTAGGCCAGTAGCCGCCGGAGCCGTAGTACTCTCTTTGTTCCGTGCCGTCGGGATTCATAGTGAACAGAAAACGCGCCCAGACGTGCGGGATGTCGGTGTATTCCCATCGCAGGTAGAGTACGCGCCCGTCGGGCATCATGGTCGGGCAGAAGTTGTGGTCCTGCTCGAAGCAGATCTGGCGGACGTTCTTGGTCCTGGGGTCCATTGTGTACAGCATTCCGACGTTGACCGAGGCGTTGCACGGGACGCCCTGGAACGGCGCGGTCGAGATGTATGCTATGTTGCCGTTAGGCAGGTAGCAGGAATCGAGGTTGTGGACGTCGCCCTCGTCGTCCGGCGAGAGTTGGTGCAGATTGCGGCCATCGATATCGATCTCGAATATCTGCCAGTTCTTGTTTTCATCCGGCATTGAGAACATGAGCTTCTCGGCGTCGAAGTGGAGGTCTATCTCGTTGATGAGGCTGCCGTTCTGCGGGACAAAGAGCGTTTTGAGCGTGCCATCCTGTTTGACAGGTGATAGGACGGCGATTTCGTTCTCCCAGCCGGTCGTATTGGGCATTGTATGGAGCTGCCAGGAGCTTTGCTGCGGGATGCCGAGGAATTTGCCCAGGCCCTTGTCGTCGTTTTCGTCTCCCGTCGCGCGGCGGGGATCTCCGAGAGGCTTGCGCTTTATAACGAGCATCCGGTCAAAGTCAAGCAGCGGGTTGGCAAGCAGCGCTTCTCGCTGGAGTGCAAGTATCCCCTGGGCCTGCTTGGCGGCGGCCGGGTCGCCCTCTTTAAGACCGGCGGTGATTTCGCCCAGGCGCTTCTCGTATTCTTCCAGGTCGCGGAGGTATTTCGAGCCTTGAGTGTATTGTTCAGGAAATGTCTTTGCCAGGTCGCAGAGGGCCAGTTTGAGGGCCTCGAAGTTCACATTGTCCAGGTCCTCCGAAGCCGACACCGGCGAGTGGGTCAGGAACAGCAGCGTGCAGAAGAGCAGAAGGAAAAGGTCATAGGCCGGTCGTCCCGTGGTCTTCACTGCACACCTCATCTGTCGTTCGTTGTTCGGAAGAATCATATCAGATTATAAAACCAAGAGCTTGGGAATGCAAGCCCTAAGCGAAGCGAGAGGCTGCAGCAGCTTGACTTTAGTGCTTTGATCTGTAATAATGGCCGCAGAATGGTCTCCACCACCAGATACATCTTGCATCTTCGCCCTGTGCTTGCAGTGCTGCTCTGCGTGTGCCTGTCAGGGGTCTTGGCCGAGCGGGCGCTCGGTGCCGAGATTGAAGCCTGTCGGGAGCAATTCAGGACCGGGCAATACGCCGAGTGCATCGAAACAGCCAGGGCGGCCATTGAGGAAAAGGCTTTCTCGTCCGAGTGGCGTGCGTTGATGATCGAATCGGAGATGGCACTGGGCCGGTATTCCGAGGCTGCCGAGGATGTCAACTCGGTGCTTCAGCATTATTCGCTCAGTCTGCGTCTGCTGAAGCTCGGCCACGAGGCCTATCTGAACAACGGACAGAACAGGGAAGCCTCGGAGATGCTCTCTCGAATCTATCAGATAGGCGCACGCCGTCATATCGATTTCTTAGACAGCGAGGACTTAGTAATCCTCGGCGAGACGCTTCTGCTGTTGGGGGGCGAGCCGAGGGTGGTGCTGGAGCAGTTCTACAATCGCGCTTTGAAGAAAGACCCGGGCTATCGCAAGGCCTATCTGGCGGCAGGAGAGCTGGCGCTGGCCAAGCAGGACTACGAATTAGCCGCCCGCCAATATCGCGAGGCGATCAAGCGATTCGGCAACGAGCCTGATGCGCACTGCGGGCTGGCGCGGGCCTTCTGCAACAGCGACCGGGCCGAGATGATTAAGTCGCTCGACGCGGCACTGCAGATAAACCCCCGGTACGCACCCGCCCTTATCATGCTGGCCGAGCACCAGATCGATTGCGAGGACTATGAGGCCGCGGCCAGGCTGCTGGATCGGGTTATCGAGGTCAATCCCTGGCATCCGGAGGCGTGGGCGTACGGCGCGCTGCTGGCCCATCTGGCCGATGACTCGAACGCCTTCAAGACTTGTTGGGCCAATGCGCTGAAGTTTCGGCCGACAAATCCGCTCGTCGATCACATAATCGGCAAAAAACTTTCCGCGAAGTATCGCTTCGCCGAAGGGGCCGAGTTTCAGCGCGGCGCCTTGAAGTTCGATCCGGATTATCTGCCGGCAAAGATTCAACTGGCGCAGGACCTGCTTCGTCTGGGCGATGAGGAGAACGGCTGGATGCTCGCCGATGAGGTCCACACGCGGGACGCATACAACGTCCAAGCGTACAATCTGGCTAATTTGCGCGACCACTTGGCCAAATTTAAGACCATTTCAGTCGGCGGGTTCATCGTCAGGATGGACGCCTTGGAAGCGGCGGTCTATGGCGACAGGGTTCTGAAGCTGCTTACCCAGGCCAAAGAGCAGTTGTGCAAGAAGTATGGCATCGAGCTTGAGACGCCCGTTACGGTGGAGCTTTTTCCGAGGCAGCAGGATTTTGCGGTGCGCACATTCGGGATGCCCGGCGGCGATGGTTTTCTCGGCGTATGCTTCGGCAAAGTAATAACGGCCAACAGCCCCAAGCTCGAAAGTCCTCATAACTGGCAGGCGATGCTCTGGCATGAGTTCTGCCACGTCGTAACACTCAACCTGACGCAAAACAGGATGCCCCGATGGCTTAGCGAAGGCATCTCCGTCTATGAAGAGTCGCAGCGCGACCCTGCATGGGGCCAGCGAATGACCCCTGAATTCCGAAAGATGGTGCTCGAAGACGGCCTTGTCCCGGTGGGCAATCTCAGCGGCGCATTCCTCAATCCGCCCACGCCGATGCACCTGCAGTTTGCATACTACGAATCCTCGCTTGTTGTAGAGTTTCTCATCGAGCGTTTCGGCCCGGACAGCCTCAAGCTGATACTCGCGGACCTCGCAAACGGCGCAGAGATAAACGCGACGATAGAAAAACGAACGGTAAAGATGGATAAGATCGAGGAGCAGTTCGCCGCCTTCGCAAGAAAACGCGCCGTAGATCTTGCTCCGGATATGAACTGGGCTGAGCCGAAGCCCGGAGAAATCGACGCATCGGACCCGAACGCTTTGAAAGACTGGCTGGCCGCTCATCCCAATAGTTTCCGGGGCCTGACCATTTACGCGAAGAGCCTCATCGCCCAACAGAAATACGAGCAGGCAAAAGAGCCTCTCTACAAGCTGATTTCGCTGTATCCGCAATTTGCGGGCGAAGACAACGCCTATTTCCTGCTGGCCGAAGTGCATCGCAATCTCGGCGAGACGGAAAAGGAGCGGGAAGCGCTCGGCAAATTGGCTGAGAATTCGGCGGATGCGGTTTACGCATACGAGCGCCTGATGGAGATAGAAAGCGAGCGGGCGGATTGGCTGCAGGTCGTTGCCGCGGGCGACAAGTATCTTGCCGTTTACCCGCTCACCGCCGCGGTATATTCGCAAATAGGGCGGGCCAACCAGGAGCTTGGCCGGACCGACCAGGCCGTCGAGGCTTACCGCCCCGTGCTCTTGCTCGACCCTGTCGATCCTGCCGAGGTCAACTACCGGCTTGCCCTGATGCTTCGACACAGCGATAAGGGTGCGGCAAAAAGGCACGTCCTCGAAGCGCTCGCAGACGCGCCGAGATTCCGAGATGCGCATCGTCTATTGCTCGAGATGGTCAAAGATGGCGACAAGGCGCAGAGGCCGGGCGAGAAGGATTGAGGGCCGGATGCAATGAAGAAATCAAAGCGGCTCGTTATTCTGTTCGTCGCGGCGAGTCTCGCTTTCGCCCAGAGATACTACGACCGCAGGGGCGTGCCGGACTGGAAGCCGGATGATGAGTTTGCAAACGATGTATTCACGTTTGTACGAATCCGCTATTCGTCGGGATACGGCGGCTACGATGGTTACGGCCGCGGATACGGCAGAAGGGGATACGGCTCAGGCAGATGGGCGACGGATTATCCCGACAGCGACCTGAACTTCTCATTCAGGCTTCACCAATTGACGTCAATGGAAGTCGATCCGGACGGGGTTGTGCTTGAGCTGGCCGACCCGAAACTATTCGACTATCCGTTTATCTACATCGTCGAGCCCGGGTACCTGGTCTTCAGCCAGGATGAGGTCGATGCCCTGCGGCGCTACCTGCTCAACGGCGGATTTCTAATGGTCGATGACTTCTGGGGCGAGGACGAGTGGTTTAACTTCTATTATGAGATCAAGCGCGTATTCCCCGACCGTGAATTAGTCGAGCTTGAGTTGGACCACCCGATTTTCCATGCCGTTTTCGATCTGAAGGAAAGGCCCCAGATACCGAGCATAGGCCATGCGCTGGGGGGACGCGGCTACGGGATCACCTGGGAACGAGACGACGCGCGGGAAGTCCACTACAAGGCTATCTATGACGACAAGGGCAGGATGATGGCCATCATCTGCCATAACACCGACCTGGGCGACGGATGGGAGCGAGAGGGCGAAAACGAGTGGTACTTCCACGAGTTTTCTGAAAAAAAGGCGTATCCTTTAGGGATAAATATTGTGTTCTACGCGATGACACATTGAGACCGACCCGCGCTACGGGCGAACGAGACGGTCGGCTCGTCCGGGCGCAAAATTGAAAGGAAGAGCGAACTTGGCGACAAAAGAGTACGAATTCGAGAGATGGGCCGTCGAACAAATCAAAGGCGCCCGGCAGCGCATCGGCGCAGAGCTTTCAAAAGTGATTGTCGGCCAGCAGGAAGTCATCGAGCATCTGTTGATCGCCGTTCTTTCCGGGGGCCACTGCCTGATTACGGGCGCTCCGGGGCTGGCCAAGACGCTGCTGGTCAAATCGCTGGGACAGTTGTTCCACCTGAAATTCCAGCGGATTCAGTTCACGCCGGACCTTATGCCCGCGGACATAACCGGCACGGAAATCCTCCAGCAGAACGACCACGAGCGAAAGATGGTGTTTGTGAAGGGTCCGGTCTTCGCAAATATTATTCTCGCCGACGAGATCAACCGCACTCCTCCGAAGACCCAGGCCGCTTTGCTCGAAGCGATGCAGGAGCACCACGTTACCGCCGGCGGCGTATGCCATCGGCTCAGCGAGCCTTTCTTCGTATTCGCCACACAAAATCCGATCGAGATGGAAGGCACTTATCCTCTGCCCGAAGCTCAGCTTGACCGGTTTATGTTCAACGTCTCGATCGGCTACCTACCGCAAGATGATGAGGTTGCAGTCGTTCGCCAAACGACTACCATCGATCCGGAGCCGATTGAGCAGATATTCAGCGGCGAAGACCTCCTGCGGTTTCACGAAGTTGTGCGCAAGGTCCCTACCGCCGAGGATGTGGTCAGGTACGCGGTGCGGATTGCAGCGGCCTCGCGTCCGGGCGTCGGCAACAGTTTGGACTTTGTGAACGATTGGGTCAGGTGGGGCGCAGGCCTGCGCGCATCGCAGTACATGGTCCTCGGCGGCAAGGCGCGGGCGCTGCTCCACGGCAGGAGCCACGTCAAATTCGAGGATATACGAGCGCTGGCGCTGCCGGTGCTGAGGCATCGCGTCCTGATAAATTACCGCGCCGAAGCCGAAGGGGTCGTTATCGAGGACTTTGTGGAGCGGCTGTTGAATTCCGTTAAGGAGGACGCCGCGAAATGACAGCAAACGCCGCGAAATCCGGTTTTACCGGTGCAGCCGCCGGGATGATCGATCCGGTCTCGCTGATGCGAATAAAGTCGCTGGAACTCCGCGCCAAAGTCATCGTCGAGGGTTTCTGGAAAGGTATTCATCGAAGCCCTTATCATGGGTTCTCCGTTGAGTTCACCGAATACCGCCAATACACTCCTGGCGACGACCCGCGCTACATCGACTGGCGGCTTTACGCCCGCAGCGACCGGTTCCACATCAAAAAGTTCGAGGACGAGACGAATCTTCGCTGCCACCTGCTTGTCGATCGCAGCCGATCAATGGGTTACGGCTCGGTCGGTTACAGCAAGGCGCAGTATGCCGCGACACTCGCGGCAACGGTGGGCTACCTGCTGTTCTCGCAGGGTGATGCCGTCGGCGTGGCGACGTTCGACGATCAAATAAGGGATTATCTTCCGCCACGGAATCGGCCCGGGTACCTGCGTCGGTTGATGATGGCTCTCGAGTCGCAGCCCGAGGGCCTGGCCACGGACCTTGGCGTCCCCCTCCGGCGAATTGCCCAAATGCTGGTCAGGCGCGGGCTGATCGTCCTGATCTCCGACTTGCTGAGTTCTATCGACAAGCTCGAGTCCGACGTCGGCTATTTGTGCGCCTCAGGCCACGACGTGGTCATTTTCAATGTTCTGGACCCGGCGGAGTTGAGCTTTGACTTTGACTCGCCGGCGTTGTTTTGCGATATTGAGAGCGGGCGCGACAGGTACGTCGATCCCGTCGCGGCCCAGGCCGACTACAAACGCAGGCTCAACGAGCACTTGGACAAAGTCGCGTTCATTTGCAGGAGCCTCGGCATTGATTATCACCTCTTTGCAACAGACCGCCCCTTTGACTTGGCGCTGCTCGAGTTTCTGCAGGACCGGATGGGTCGCAGAAAACAGGTCCGACGAAGAGGCGCCTTGATAGGCGGTGCGAAGGCATGAGTTTTCTCTATCCGCTGTTTCTGGCAGGCGTTGCGGCAATCGGCATCCCGATTGTCCTGCACATGGTCCGCAGAAGAACGAAAAACCGCATAACGTTCAGTTCGCTGATGTTCGTACCGGCGGCGGCGCCGCGATTCAGGAATCGCAGCCGTGTTGAGAACATCCTTCTTCTGATACTCCGCTGCGCGATTGTCTGCCTGCTGGCGTTTGCATTTTCACGTCCGTTCTTCCCGAGGCCGGTCTCGAACAATAGCGTCTCACCGGCGAAGCGAATCGTGCTGTTGATTGATACGAGCGCATCGATGCGGCGGACGGGCCTGTGGGACCGGGCTGTGGCCGAGGCGCGGGCGGCGCTTCAGCAGATCGACCGGGCCGACCGCCTGTGCATCATGAGCTTCGATAGAGATGCGCACATCGTGATGGGCTTCGAGCAGTGGGGCCGGCTGGAGCCGCACCAGCGCGTCGCGGCAGGGGCCGAGCAGGTATCCAAGCTGGCGCCGACCTGGGGACAGACTAATCTGGCCGCCGCGCTTATCGCCGCCGCCGAGACAATCGAGGAAGACGAAATCAACGACGCCGCTCAAACCGTCACGGCTCGGCAGATAGTGCTCATCAGCGACCTCCAGCAAGGCAGCGAGCTGGATGCGCTCGCCGGTTACGAATGGCCCAGGCAGACCGGTCTGGTCGTTAGGCCCGTTCGAGCGGGGGCCACAACCAATGCCGCAATGCAATTGATCACGGATCGTGGCGATCCGACAGGAAGCGATGCCGAGAACCTACCTCGCATCCGCATCACGAATTCATCCGACGCCTCCGCGGAGCAGTTCCAAATCAATTGGGCCGACGATGCTGCTGCCCGCCCAGGCGGGCCCAATGAGCCGGCGAATGTCTATGTGGCGCCAGGACGCAGCGTTGTCGTGCGCGCCCCGGCGCTAAGTGGTGAACAGCCCAGCCGCAGCCTCGTCCTGACGGGCGACGACCATGATTTTGACAACACTCTCTATGTTGCGCCTTATGCAAGGCAGCCGGTCAATATCCTTTATATAGGCGCCGACGACCCCAATGATTCGAAGGAGATGCTTTTTTACGTAAGGCAGGCATTCCGCTCGACCGGCACGCTCGCCCCGATAGTGGTTTGGTGCCGGGGCGATAGGGAAATCCCTGTGACCGAGGCTGCTGAGGCTGATCTGATTGTTGTGACGGATATTGCCGGCCGACAGAACATCGATTCGCTGCGCAGAGGCATTGAATCAGGCCGAACGCTCTTGCTCGTCATGAAAAACGCCGATGCCGCAGAGACGCTGGCCGGCCTTGCCCAAATCGAAAACGTCAGGGTCGAAGAGACCGAGGTGGACCGATATGCGATGCTCGGGCGGATCGAATTCACGCACCCGCTGTATATGCCTTTTTCAGAGCCTCTTTTCGGTGATTTCACGCAGATTCACTTCTGGAAATACCGCCGGATAAACGCCGGCGATTTGCCGGACGCCCGCGTGCTTGCGCGATTCGATACTGACGACCCGGCGATGTTGGAATTGCGTGTGGGCAAAGGCTCGCTGGTTGTATTGAGCTCCGGCTGGGGCCGGGCCGACAGCCAGCTGGCGCTTTCATCGAAGTTCGTCCCGCTGCTTTACTCCATTCTTGAATACGCCGGAGTCCAGACGGGGCAGCAATTACAGTATTTCGTCGGCGACCGCGTGCCGG